>CAVKTV010000022.1:7307-17270 GCA_963659075.1 Lachnospiraceae bacterium
TCATGTAATGCTTCAAATGCATTTAATGTTGCGTAATTATAAACTTTCTTTAAGTGCACTGCTTCTAAAACAACTTTTTCTTCCATAATTAATATTCTCCTATTTCAACACTGTTTTTTTATAATACAACCAAGAGATGAATCCACATAAGATAACAGGAATCAAACTACCAACAAATAGAATCAACATATATTTCAAAGCTAAAACCCCACTCAAATATAATGTCATAAAGATATTTACTAAATAGATCATAATACAGATCACAATGAGTAAATATAATAGAAATACTTCTTTTCGAACAATTCTTTGTTTTTCGGTATCTAAATATCCAATATGTGATAACGTTCTAAATTTAATTGGTCTATCATTCATCTCATTTGCGTATTTAAACATAATTGATAACGCTAATAAGATATTCATTGCGGTATATGTAATGATTACTAATACTTGATAGATGACATTAGAAGTACTCGTTAGTAAAGAAACTAATAATGTACAGGAAACAATAAATAACAAAATATTGAATTTTAAAACATTTAAATCATTTCTAACAAAGCCTAATGAAACAATAGATTCCGCATTAGATATCGATTGATGAATCCATTTATCAATCAAAGGAAATAAGAAATCATTCAATACATAGATTAATCCAAACAAAGAAAATATCGTACATGGTAATACCAATGAAGTTTGATAATAAAACATTAATATTGGTGCTATAAATAGTGCTAGATGAACACCTTTCATCATTCCCTTACCAACTTTCCCACCAATATTCAAAGTTCTACTTTGTACTTTCTTCATTGCGTTAGGATTTAATAGTTGTGCTGCACTATTTCTATAAGAAAAAGATAGATTTAATAATAATGTCCAAAATATAACATAACCTAAAACAAGAATCGCCCATAAAATAGATTGAGAATTCAAAGATATCGTAATATCAGAATGTAATATACTCACCAAGATCTGATTTACAACCGGTAATAAAGCTAGTCCACCAACAATACCAATTGGTAAGGCAAAAGCTAAAATAATAATTGTTTGTAGTAATAAATACCCAGCATTTTGTGTATATGTAGCTCCACAAACTAATCGAATCGCTAGATCTTTCGATTTATTTTTAATAAAAAAATCATTTGCGAATACGATTTCTACAGAGCATAGCGCAACAGAGGCAACCATTAATATCGTAGGAATATCACTTTTGGCTTGATACATCGTTACACCTACCGCATCACTCATCGCTACTGTAAAAAACAAAAAAATAAACATTGATGTTAATGTAAAAGTTATCCAACAAAAAAATGTACGAACTTTATCATGCATCAAAGAACTAATGACATCTTTTAACATGTATACCTCCAAACGTTAGTTTGTATTATAACACTATTGTTTGAAAGCGTTACCAAAATATTTCTTTAAAAACTGATTCTGAAATAATTTTTTCAAAGAATTTACATTTTCAATTTGATATTGTTCAAAATACGGTTTCAAAAACAAAATCAATTCTTCTCCTTCTTGATTTTCAACTAAGTTATGATATAGCTCTTCTCTTTGTTCACTGCTTTCAGCCATGCATATGATCAATAACGCAGATTTAATATTCGATAAAATACTATCTTCCAAAGCATAAATAAACTTTGTTTTTTTATGTTTCTTTTCTATTTCTTTGATCTTCACATATTCATAAACGCCATGCATAGAATCTGAATAATGATTTAATAAAACACAATCATAATTAAAATCAGATTCCTTTAAAAATGAATCCACATTGGAATGTATCATTTCTATTTTTTCAGGATGAGGGAATTGTGGAAGAATTTCTTTTTCAAATAAAGAAATCACTGCTTCATCTTCTTCTACAATTGTTACTTTTTCTACAGATTCCTTACAATGTGCTAAATAAGGAAGGTATCCTAGTTTCAAACCTGCAATCAATACATCCTTACTTACTAACTTAATCAGATTCTTAGAAGAAATCATTTCATGTACACTGACACTATCAAAATATTCACCATTTCTTGTGATATATGGATAATTTACATCTTCTCTAAAATATCCTAATTGTAGAATATCTCGATATTGTGTTTCAATTGGTGTACCAAAATGAAATAAACGATTTTTTTGATATGTATGAAATCCAAATACAAAATCATCATGCATCAAAGGTAATGAAATATTTTTTAAGAATGGGTCTTCTTCAATGAATGATGCATCAAATTCTTGCAGATGTTGATAAAGATTCATGACTAAATCAATATTTCTAGCGACGTTATTCGCTGAGAATTTTGTAATTCTTCTTGCGGTACCCATCGTCAAAATAGAAGCCATCATTCTTCTTTTATCACAATCATTTCTACACAAATTAAATGGTGGTGCTTCAAAAGATTCACAATTCGAAAATTGAATTACTGGTGTACCATGATTAATGACATCTAATATCAAATAATTATCTTGATCAGATTCGCTTCTACTCATCGCAATTGAATCTAACTCTATCTTCACTTTTTCATTCCTACTGATTTCCATAATCTATTTCTTTCATCCTTTTTTGTATTTCATTTTGAATATATTTTTTGAACAGAATATACGCATTTACATCTAAATCATTGAATGCTTGTTTCTGATTCAAACATTCATATACCCTTTTCGATGCTTCAATACATTTATCTATATCAATTGTGATTTCATCTATAACATAATCAGATTGTCCTACTTTTATATCACAATAAACAGCAGGACATTGATCATTTCTATCATGAATCGCTAAAATCCTTTCATTCATTTCTAAGGGATGCATTTCAAATGTTAAGTAAGGTGGTAATAGGATTTCTTTTTCTTCTTGTTTTTTATAGGAATCTAATGCCTTTGAAAAATCCAAACACTTTATTCCTTTTAAAATTGTAATACGCATTAATACCAGTTGATTTTTATCTTGATATGCATTTAGAAAGCCACTTGTAGAAGTAGATAAAAAAGTACAAAGTCTTTTTTCTTTTAAAAACACTTGATAATCAGAATATCTTTCTACGCGATATACAATTTGTTCTTTTTCGCTTTTAGACATTTTTTGATATAGATCTAATGTCAAATCAATAATTCTTTCAGGGCACTCTAAAAAAGATGGATTTAAATATCTTCCTTCTTCACTTCTAGCTATCTCAGTACTGATATCAGGAAATAACAATGCATTCCAAGTTACATAAGCTTTTGGATCAGAATAAAACGGATCATTTCCTTCTACATCACCTTCATAAAATCGAATAATTCTTTCGTACATAATTCCATTATACAAAAAAGATCTCTTTGTGAGAGACCTTAATGTTTCTTTGCTTGTGCGAAATATCCAATAACTGTACAAATAATAGATCCAATTAGAATATAAGTTGCGTTGTTATCTACAAATGTTCCCACAAGATAATTGGATGTATTTTGAATCGCTGTAAATAAATCATTCGATGCGAAATCTGTTAGATGATTCAAGTTTAATACAACAAATAAAATGCCTGTTGTGAGTACTCTACCACCCGCAAATGAAGTTCCTAAACGAATAAAGATCTTATCCCAATGTGCAGTCAATATTCCAATAATAATTCCAACAACCACAATAAAAATCAGTGCTAGCTTTGCGTCCAAATTTGGAACAAAAGGAACTAATAAAGCAGCTAAAAATGCACCCGCAACTGTCCCCATCAAAAAGAACGCAAGTTTTTGTGCGTATTGAGCCAAAATAGCCGCTACGACCGCTACAGCTAAAGCAATCGCCAAAGTCGTCATATTTTGTCCATAAGACTTCACAATTGCTTCAAAAGTAAAACCAAACGCAAACAAGGATAAAAATAAAGAAAATAATTTTTGTCCTTTTAATATCGCAAATAATCCAACAACAATAAATATTGTCGCTACTAAAATCACACCAATCATAATACACCTCCAATGAATAACGTCTATTATACTAAATTATCATTTCCATAGAAAGTTCATATAAATCTGATTTTGTTTTTCCCAATCTGCTTCACAATGCTTTCCTTCTTTTTGAAAATAATGATATGTTTGTATTCCTTTTGTTTGTAATTCTTTCTCAAATTTATATACACTTCTTGCCTCACGTGTATCAAATTCTGGATTACCAGAATAAGCAGCTTTTCCTGCTTCTAATTCGCCCCAAGAAATATAGATCTTTGTATCAGGATAGAATTTATCTTCTAATGTATTTCGATAGTGTTTTAGATTTCTAAAAACACCAGAAGAAATCACAGCAGCTTTAGAAAATACATCATTGTATTTCAATACACCATACATTGACATGATTCCACCCATGGAACTTCCCGCAATCGCAGTTGCCTCACGATGTCCATACGTTCTAAAATTTGTATCAATATATGGTTTAATATCATGAATGATCCATTGAAATGTTTGTTCTCCAATTCCATTGATTGTTTTCCCAAACATTCTTTTAACATATGGACAATACTCATACAATCTCTCATCTCCTCGATGAGAACATTCCATACCAACAATGATTATTTTCTTATCCCATGCATTCAAAAAGGATTCTAGTCCCCAACTTTTTCCATACGTTGCCTCATAATCATGATATAAATTATGTCCATCAAACATATACATCACAGGATATCTTTCATTTGTTTGATCATAGTCATTTGGCAAATAAATATGTAGTTTTCTATTATCTTCCCTTGGCCAATAATACATATCTTGATACACAATCATAACTTCACTCCATAATCACTTTCTTTAAAATCAATCTTGATTCTAATTCTCTTGCGCTCATACGAAACGCGCCTTGTGAGAATACTGCATTTTGAATCAATGCATCACTTGTAGCGTATGTTAATCGATATTGATTCTTTAAATCATATGCAGATTTTTCTAAGAACGCATCCGCTGTTTCATCTGCCTTTGTATAAATGATTGTTAATCCCTTCTTTTGAATCTTTGTACCAATATTTCCTTTTACTTTATAACCATCAAATACGACCCATATATCATGTTGTAAATATGGTAAAAAGTTATAAAGATATTCAATCAATTTATCACGAGCTAATGATAGATCTTCATACGCTAATTCTTTTAATGAAGACCATGCATAGATCATGTTGTAACCATCTACGATCAATAATTCATCTAAGTTCAAAGAAGCTTGTACTTTTCTCAATTCATGGATTCTCTCATTTTGTTCTTTTTCTTTTTGTTTCGCACGTTGTTTCGCTTTTTCTTTTTCTTCGTTTCTATTTTTACTTGTTGTCATAGAGGCAATATAATCCATATCCGCATCAGAAACTTTATATCGTACATTTTGATAAGATAGAGAAGATACTTCTTTCAATTGAATATGCATATATTCATCTGCCTTATCCCAAGGTACACTATATCCACTACCATTGGCACAGAACACAGAATCACTTGGATTATGTAGATCCATATTTGGATCATATCCAATTTCTTGTATTAATTGTTCTTGTACCAAAGAAGGTTGGTACCCTTCTAGAGTAGCTGTAAATCTACCTTTTCCTTTTGTGTACGCAATGACTTCATTTTGATAATTCAGTAATGTTCTTACTGGTCCATGACCATGAATGATACTTTTTCCATCACCTAAATCTTCAATTTCAACACTTGCATTTTTTGTGTCTAAATCATATAAAGCTTTTGATAAGAATTCTGTTGGTAATTGTAAAGAAAAAGAATAATATGGTTCTAATAAAACATTCTCTGCTTTCATCAATGCTTGTCGAACTGCACGCACTGCAGCCTGTCTAAAATCACCACCACTTGTATGTTTGATATTTCCTTTCCCAGCAATCAAAACAATTTTTACATCCGTCAAAAAAGAACCTGTTAATACACCACGATGTCTTTTTCTAGATAAGGCAGAAAGGATACTTCTTTGCCAGCTTGATGATAAGGAGTCTGTACTACATTCGCTTTCAATCTGAATACCTGATCCTTGTTTCAATGGTTCTAGACGAACATGCACTTCAGCGTAATGACGAAGTGGTTCAAAATGTCCTGCACCATCTACAACATCTTTGATTGTTTCTTGATATACGATTCTTCCAGTAGAAAAACCAACTTTGATTCCAGAACGACCTTCAATCATTTTCTGCAAGACTTCCATCTGCATTTCCCCCATGATCTGTACATGGATACGTTTCGTTTTATCATCCACAGTAATTTGTAATGTTGGATCTTCACTCGCTAATTCTTTACAAGTATCCGCAAGTACTAATGCGTTGGCACCCACTGGTAAAACTAACTCATAATTCATAAAAGCAGATAAAACAGGTGATGAACTATCTTCTTCAAAACCTAGACCTTGTCCAATTCTTGTTTCTTGTAAGCCTTTCAAAGAAACAACCATGCCAGCAGTAGCTTGTTTAAGTGAAGTATATTTCAATCCATTGTATAGACGAATTTCATCTACTTTTTCTTCTTGGATCAAATCTTTCGTTTTGAGGATTCCTCCTGTAATCTTTACATGTGTTAATCGATTTCCATTTTCATCTAAAGATATCTTATATACCTTCGCACCAAATTCTTCTGGATATTCTTTTTCCATAGAAATCCAATCAATCAAATCCATCAAAGAATCAATACCCTCATTTTTCAATGCAGAGCCAAACAATACTGGAAACCATTCTCTTTTATAAAATGATGTTTTTAATAATGATTCATCCATTTGATTTGTTTGTGAATACTGTTCTAATAGTTCATCATTCACCATTGCGAAACATTCTTGAACATTTTCATCTTTTACATCAATACACATGTCAGAACAATCTTGTTTTAAATGTTGTAATAATTCTTGTTGTGTTTGATAACTAATATCCATTTTATTCACAAATAAAATACAAGGAATACCATAATGTTCTAAACACTTCCAAATCGTTTCTGTATGTGATTGGATTCCATCTTGTCCATTGATCATGATGATTGACAGATCCAAAACCTGTAAACTTCTTTCCATTTCTGTAGAAAAATCAACATGCCCTGGTGTATCGATTACATAAACTTCTGTATCTTTCCAAGTAAAGTTTGCGGCTTTTAAATAGATGGTAATTCCATGTCCTCTTTCTTGTTCATCATAATCTAAGACTGTATCTTGATGATCTACTCTACCTAATTTACGAATCACACCACTATGAAATAACATGCTTTCTATGCATGTTGTTTTTCCAGCATCTACATGTGCAACTATTCCTATCGTTATCTTTTTCATTGTTTCATTTTTCTTAAATCTGTACCACAATATGGACAATAATCTGTACATTCATCATGCAACGCTACATGATTACAATTTGGACAATAATACTGATTATCCCTTTTGATCCATGTATATCCATTTGTTTGTCTTTGTTTACATTCTAGTCGTTCTTTTTTCGCTGCATTTTCTATATGAAAAGATGCATCTTGATGATTGATTTGATACCAATGTTCATAATCATGATATGTCCATATCAATCTTTCATTTTCTCTTTGTTGATCAATGATTTCTTGTTGTGCTTCTTGAAGTTGTTTTTGTAGATCTCTATATTTGTTTAGATCTTTTGCGTCTTTATAGTTTTCATACTTCCAAAAAACACTTCTCAACAAAGAATCTTTTAACATATTCCTTGTTTCATTTGTGATAGTTTTTTTCTTTGCTTGTTTCAAAACTTTTAAATCTGTACCAACAAGGATTCCACAATATGGAGGAATGTAATTTTCCCAAGTAGGATGTTTTGCGTATAAAGATTTCGATACAACCAAGTAATTATAATCCCCATAAAAAGATTTCTTATTGTCTGTTTTCAAATCAGATAATGTCACTTTTAATTCATAACATTTAAATACTTCATTTGCGTCCATCGTCATATAATCAACGATTTCATCACCAAGTCCATCTTTATGAAAACCAATCGTCACTTCTTCACAACCATATTCACGTTTCTTTTTACTCGCTGCATTTAAAGCATCTTCTAAATCTAAAGTTTCCTTTGTCTTTGCCATATTAAACTAGTTCTCTATCACTACCGATCATTAAAACATTTTGGATTTCATACGCACTTCTATCATCTTCACAAGGTATCATGACTGTATGTTTGAATTTCTTTTGTAGCATTTTACGAAAAGCATTTCCTTTTTTCGCAAGTGGGCCAGCTAAAGCTGTACCAACATTTACGATATAAAATCCGTTTTCTCTTAAACTTTGATAGATGATATCTGTTTCTTCTTCACTTCTACCTTGATCTTTCTTTCCAATAAATGCATCATTGATAATCAAATCATATTTCTTTTCTTGGTTTCTTAAATGTTGAAAACCATCTTCATTTAAAATATGCAATCTTTGTGTTTCTTCTTCACTTAATTGATGTAAACCAAAATATTGAAACGCAACTGAAATAATATCCGTATTTGTTTCCGCAACTGTAATTTGAGAATCTGGATATTGATGAACATAATATTTAGGATACGCAAATGCACCACCGCCAATCAAAAAAGTATCTTTGATTGTTTCATCTAATTGGAATACATACGAAAATCTCTGCATGTATGGAAATACTAAATCATAATATTTAGATGGATCTAAATACATCGCTGATTGATACGTTTCATTAATGACTAAAAAACATACAGCTTCATCATCATATACAGTATCTTCAACTTGTAATAATCCATCACTTGTCTTTTTCTTAAAAATCACTGTTTTAGCCATGCATATATTTTAATACATCTTCGACAATGTTGGAATCCGACAACATTGTTACATAACCAAGTAGCGTATCTGCTTTTCTTTTTAACATTGAAGCATGTGGATTCACATATGTTCGACATTTATACTTTGCGTTTTTTGCTTCTTGGATCAAATTAACTGCACTAGAATTTCCATCCAGTGCCAAAAGAATCGAATCACTTCTTTTAAAGATTTCATACGCAATTGATTTATAGCTGCCCATCCAGCTCGCCTCAATTGCCACACGAACATAAACATGATTCTTTTTGATTAGCGTTAAAGTATGTTGATCAATATTAGATGGTACAAAAGCATAGATTTCAAATTTATCATGATTATGATCTAATAAATATTTTTCATATGCTTTCATAGAAGAGCCAATCACAAATACAATCTTATTTGGATCAGCTTTTTCTAATAATGTATCAATCATTCTACAATACAACGAATTCATGCGTGTTGTATGCATATTATTATTAAAACTACCACCCGCAATGATTACTGCTTTCTTATCTGCTGGAATCGTTTTAATTTGATCTTTTAATACAATAGATGCATCAAATATCTCTTCTTTTACTTCCTCATTTTGTTCCACAACATACTCTTGCATACGTTTTTGATAATATTCACGCATTGTCTGATGTTTTAATTGTTTCTTCAATTGTTTTTCTTTTTCATAGAAACTTTCAAAGGAAGCATGAATAATTTTCTTTTCTACATCACACATCTTCTTTTGATCTTGATTTGTTAGATCTAATAGTTTTTCTAAACTTAATTGTTCATCAATACTATTCGTTCCATATAATGCACCACCATCACTACCTTGTACACAAGAAATATCATGATGAAGGTATTGTTTCAAAGGATATTTAGATACATCAGATAAATTATTCAAACGAATATTCGATGTCATTTGAAATTCCAAAACAACGCCCTTTTCTTTGATATAACGCATTAACTCTCTTCCCTTTTGACTTGAAAGATTGGCAGTATATAGACCATGTCCAATACGCACTCTTGGCATTTTTTGATTTTCTTTTAAAGATTCTTCTACACAATGAATACTGTTATATACATTATCTTTTAAAGAATCATTTTCTCCCGCATGAATCCTTAACACAAAAGTAGGATCATCATACGCAAGATGTGTTAATGCTTGTATCAATGGTTTTAATTCTCGAATATCATTGATTTCTTCACCAACGATATCACTTCCCGCTACATATGGA
>CAVKTV010000023.1:0-16717 GCA_963659075.1 Lachnospiraceae bacterium
ATTTATTATACATTATTTTCTTTTTTTAGCTTATGCTACTTTGTCAACAGACTGAGAAATCTCTTAGATTTTTATTTCTTTTCAATACATAACGATAAAGATAACAATAAAATTGTAAATGGAATTTCTTCACCATAAACCGAAACTGTTGAACTAATTTTTATGAAAAAGAATATTATAAAAAAGATAGAGAATATTAACGGATAAACATTAAAATGTATATCTTTTTCTTTTTGACGGAACATCGCAATCATGAAACGCAACCATATCGTTATCCATAACGCAATAATTAAAGCAGGAGGAATTTTAGCTATTAATTTTGTGTAATATTTCGCTTCAATGAATTGATAATATTTGTAGAAATATGGTTCCATAATAAAAGCACCAAACACAATCATGATTGGGGATACTATTACACCAAATAATTTTCTTCTATCTAGTTTTTTCATGATTCCTCCTGCTTTTTTATCTTTTAAAATGCTTTTGCGTTAACTGTCAAATTCCAAGTTGAACTACTGCCATGTTTTAACGTTACAGAAGAAGTAGCTCCCATAGTTCCTAAGTCATAACCAGAATCGTTTATAACATATGAACTAAACCCTGTGCTATAAGAAAATGAATTAGAAGAAATATTTTTTTCTACATATTGATTCAGATTATACGAACCATTCAAAGTCAATCCAGTACAAGCATATATAACATTTCTATTTGAAAGTGTTACTGATGAATCTTTTATCTGCCAACTTCCTGTTACTGACTTTAGTAGATATCCTGTTTTCCCACTTGATGTTGTTGTATTGTAGTTAATTGATATTGTTGCATACACGCTATAAGAATTATCATATGCAGAATCAGACTTACTTCCAGAAGAACAAGGATTAATTGAATAATCTTCAAGGAAAGAAGATGGAATAGCTGTAATATACGTTTCACTATTTTCATCATCAATTACATAAGTTTCTAAATCATATGATTTCTTTCCATCCTCGCTTTCTAATACAGATTCTACTTCTTCCGAACAATTATTTTTAGCTTCTTCAAATAATTCTTCCATATCAACGGACTCTTCAGAATATTCTTCTGCTGAATAAGCTTTGACTATTGAAGTTTGAGTAATTGAAATTACAAATGTCATTAGCGCAATTATTATTTTTTTCATTTTATTGTCCTCCATTTTAATAAACTGCAGTTCTAATTTAATAATATATAACAGCTAACATTTTTGAAGAACTAAATTTGTTTAACCGCATCTCAAAATAATTCCATCCATTTTAAAGTTTCAATGATAATATAATATACAAGAGGAATTTATATGTATGACAAACGTTTAATTACATTCACAAAAGCTGCTGAACTGAAAAGTATTTCTAAAGCAGCACAAGAATTATTTATTTCATCCAATGCCGCAAATAAACAGATTCTATCCCTTGAAGAAGAATGGAATATTAAACTTTTTACTAGAACATCTAAAGGTGTTTCTCTTACATATGCTGGAAAGTTTTTATATGAGTACTCCTTAAAAATAATTCATACATCGGATGAAATATTAAATAACCTATCTAAAAAAAATAAAATTAATTTATATCAAATATCCGAATTTATAATGGGACATCCAAATAATATCTATAAATTATGTAATCAATATTCTTCATCTCAACAAAGTTTTAAAATACTATATATTCCTTATTGCGATTGCACAAACTTTGTTCCAGATATAGAAAGTCAAATGAGTTTATACGATTGTTTTATTGGACCAAACATGTATCAAGAAAAATATAAATTTACAACTTTGTTTACTCTTCCTTTTACCTGTTCAATTCCATTTAATAATCCACTTTCAAATAATGAAGAAATCTCAATTGATGATTTATTAAAAGAAGAAAACGTTGTTATTGTTGATAATACGATTTATCCTAATTTACAATCATTGAATGAAGAATTACATAATCAATGTGAATGCATATTATCTAGCGAAGATTCTTTTGTGAGACGTAATCAAATTTGTATTATTGCGGATTCATTTCATTGGTATATTTGTTGTAAAAATTATGTACCTCTAATTTCTGAAAACAAGTTAGAAATTGGTGTTTATACAAGGAAAGACTCTCCAGAGGAACTTATTGATTTCGTTTCTTATTTAAAAGAGAATATTCAAACATATTAAAATACCCCTACATCACATGTGTAGAGGTATTATTTATACTTGTTCAGAAACTATATTTGTTGCCATTTCCTCGTATTGTCTTGTATAGAGATCATAATAGTAACCGTGTTGTTTCATTAATTCAACATGTTTGCCTCTTTCAATGATCTTTCCATCTTTAACAACCAATATAACATCCGCATCAACAATTGTAGATAGTCTATGTGCAATCACAAATGATGTTCTACCTTTGATGACTGTAAATATTGCGTCTTGGATGGCTTTTTCTGTCAGTGTATCAATAGAAGCAGTTGCTTCGTCTAATACTAGTATTCTTGGATTAGATAGAATAGCACGGGCAAATGAAATCAATTGTTTTTCACCTGTAGATAATAAATCGCCACCTTCACCAACTTGAGAATCTAATCCTTTATCCATTTTCGCAATAACAAATTCAGCGTTGACTAGTTTTAATGCTTTCCAAATCTCTTCGTCTGTTGCGTCTGGATTTCCATACTTTAAGTTATCTCGAATAGAACCTGAGAATAGGTGTGGTGTTTGAAGTACATAACCTATATTAGAATGTAACCACAACTGTGATCTTTCTCTTGCGTCTTTACCATCAATTAAAACTTGACCTTCGGTTGGTTCAAAGAATCTACATACTAGATTTACAAGTGTAGATTTTCCTGCACCTGTTTCACCTACGATTGCGACATTGGTACCTTGTGGAACAACTAAATTGAAGTGTTCTAATACCATTTCATTGCCATCTGGATATTTGAAAGATACATCTTTGAATTCAACATCTCCATATAATGGTTCCCAGTTTTCTTTCTTTGGATGGAATGTATCACCATACTTTTCAATAACTTCTGGACTATCCGCAACATCTGATTCTGTTTCTAATAGTGTTGTTAATCTTTCAATATTGACTTGTATCGCAATCAATCTTGATATCGATCCAACGATGTTTTGAATTGGTTCTAACATATTTAAAGCATATGTCATAAATACAGATAGTGTACCAATCAATATCACACCTTCTTGATTGATCTTTCCACCTTTCCATAAAACAATCGCTAATGTTATAGAAGATAACATTGTTACTAAAGATGTAAAAGCTGCAGAAAATTTACCTGCTCTTACAGAAGTGTTTTCCATATCTAAAGTATCTTTGTCAAAATCAGAATTGATTTTATTTTCTACTACTAATGTTTTAATGGATTTCGCACCTGTAATTCCTTCATTAAAATTAGAAGTAATCTTAGAATTGATTTCTCTAATTTTTCTATTGAGAGTAATTAATTCTTTTTGGAAGAAAACAATTAATACAACCGCAATTGGAATAATCATCATAATATATAAAGCTAATTGAATATTGATAAGCGCCATATTTATGATAATAAATATCAAATAGGATCCTTGCCAAACAATATCCATCATATCCCATGATACTAATTGACCAATTCTTCCTGTATCACTCATAACTCTTGCGTGAACATATCCAACATTGTTTTGGTTAAAATATGAAAATGATAATTCTTGTAGATGATTAAAAGAAGCATTTCTCAAATCTCTATTTACATTCATTTCTATTTTTCCCGCAAAAGATGTACTTACATAGTTCATAATAACAAATAGAACTAATATCACTAAATACGCAATAATGAACGGAATCAATGTATCTGTTGTTTTTAATGCGACAAAATGATTTAACGCATATTGATTAAATAATGGATAAATAGAATCAATCAAAGATGATAAAGCACCAATGATGATCATAGTAATCATGATTTTACGATATGGTTTTAGAAATGGAAGAAGTTTTGGAATACCAAAATATTTTAATTTTACATTGTTGTTTTCTTTCATTGTAAAACCTCCGAAGAACTTCGACTTTGTAGGTCATAGATCTTTTTGTATATACCATCTTGATGGATGAGTTGATCGTGTGTTCCTCTTTCAATGATCTTTCCATTATCCATCACAAGAATCAGATCAGCATTCATTAATGTTGTAATTCTTTGTGCAATCAAAATAACAGTAGAATCACCAACATTTTCTTTTAATGCGTTACGTATCTTTGCGTCAGTCTCCGCATCTACTGCACTCAATGAATCATCAAATACCATAATTGGTGGTTTAGAAATCAACATCTGCGCAATGGCTGTTCTTTGTTTTTGACCACCTGACAATGTAACACCTCTTTCGCCAACGTAAGTTTGATAACCTTCTTGGAAGTGTTCAATTGCGTGATCCAAAGAAGCAACTTTCGCTGCTAAACGAACCTTTTCTTGATCCATGTCAGGTAAGGCAATCGCAATATTTTCTTCTAATGTTCTAGAGAATAGATATGGTTCTTGAAGTACCATACCAATGTTTTTTCTTAAACAATCAGATTTGATATCTTTGATATCAACACCACCAATCATAATGGAACCTTCACCATCTTTCAGTTCATATAAACGATCTAATAAATACATCAATGTACTTTTTCCTGAACCAGTTCCACCTAAAATACCAACGGTTGTTCCTGCTTTTACTTCAAAAGAAATATCTTCTAATATTTCAGAATTTCCATTTTCATATTGGAAAGAAACATGATCAAACACTATATCTTGATGCATATCAATATCTTTTGCGTCTTCTTTATCATGTTCTTCTTCACTATTCATGATATACATCAAACGATCAATAGATATTCCAGCTTTTGATAAATTCGCAATAACTCTACCCAATGTACGAATTGGCCACATTAACATGCTTGCATAGGAATTAAATGCGATATAATCACCTGCACTCATTTCTCCATTGACTGTTAAAACTGCACCATATGCCAATACACACATAATTTGTAGATAAGAGAATAAATCCGCAGAAGACCAAAACGCAGCTAATAGATTCATTAAATGAACCCACATTGATGTGTAATATTCATTTTGTTTTTCAAAACGTTCTCTTTCATAAGATTCTCTACCAAAAGCACGGACTACTCTAACACCTGTTAAGTTTTCCTGTGCAATAGAAGATAACTTACCTTCTTCAATATCTACTTTCTCAAAAGATTCTCCAATTCCTTTATGAAAGAATAAAGAATATCCAACAATGATTGGAATAAAGATAGCAGCGACAAGTGTTAATTTTACATTGATTGTCAACATAAAATATATCGCTAATACAATCAATATAATAAAACGAAATAAAACTGTTAATTGTTCTGATAAGAATATCTTGATTTGTTCAACATCAGAAGTACATCTTTGAATGATATCTCCTGTTTGATTTTCTGAATGCCATGAAAATGGTAAATGTAGAATATGATCAAACAGTTCATTACGCATTGTATGTACTAATTTTTCAGCACCTTTTGTATTACATAAATTAAACAAAAATCTACATAATGCCGCAATAAGTGATACACCAATAACACATAAGGCAATTATACCTAAATGACTCTTTAACCATGTCACTCCGCCAAAACCATTAATGATATTTTCAATGAATGTTGGTATTGTCGTTGTAGAGTCACCTAATACAGTATCCACTGTAAAAGAGATGATCTTTGGATCAATCAAATCTAATAGTGATACCAAACACGCAAAGAAAATTGCCCCTACAAAATATCTTTTTGAACCATTCAGAAAGAAAAGAATTAATTCCGTCTTAGATTCAAATTTTTTCTTTGACATAAAACCCCCTTTAGAAGGTTAAATCATTTCTAATTTTATATAACCTTCATCTTTTATTTGTTCGTATGTTTCTTCATTTCCAACAACACAAATACATGCTTCTTCCATTGCCTTCTTAAATATAGAAGAATACTTTCCTAAAGTATCTGCCTTTGTAGAAATGATCTTCTCACGATTATTTTGTCTATCTTCATACGTAATCCCTGTAAAGTAGAAACGATCCGCAACTCTGATCTTTCCCAAAGAAGATAATAAAGGTTCACTAGACGCAATTGTTCCTATAATCATCTGTGTAAGATCTTCATTACTTGTATTCATTTCTTCTACTCTTTGATAGATATTTTGATATGCGTTTAATGCATTTTTTACATCTGGATCACGATAAGAATACGCACCAATATTTCCATTGGCATTGACCGCAAATCCAGTACCATACGCCCCACCTTTTACACGTACTTCATTCCATAAATAATCATATGTTAATAAATGAGAGAGTACATTTAATACTGGTGAATATTTTTCTCCTAATACTTCAATATTTTGATTGATTGCGCTATAAGATACACCACCAGGTATTTGAATAAATTCTTTCTTTTCTTTTAATAATGGATAATGTACTTTCGCTTTGATAGCTTCTACTGTATATAATTGATTTACAAATTCTTTTACGATATCAATATTTTCATTTCCTGTAATAGAAGCTGTACAACGATCTTTTGAAAATAAGATTTCTTGATACAATTCACAATCATTAATAAATTCATCAATCTTTGATTCATAATTCTTTTCTAGATCTTTATCAAAGATTCCTGATGCATACCCACCAACATATTCACGGAATACACCTTCTGCACTATTATGCGCTGCACATCTTCTCATCGCATAACTTTGACCAGAAGCACTTAATCCCTGTCTAAAGGAATCATTTTCTTGTTTCAAAATTGGTAAGATCTTATCTGCGTCAAAAATTGTTTCTTTCGCAACTTCTAATATCAAAGAAATTGCTTGTTTTGTATTTTGTTTTAAACAAGACGCACTCGCAACTAGTAGTGGTAAACAAGATTCATGTTCATGAGATTTTGAATAAGAATCTAATCCAAATGATAATCCACCTAGATCTTTTCGAATCGCACTTTGTAGTTGTTCAACTGTTTTATTTTTTGTTGGTAGATTTGTTAGTAAGGATACAAATAAACCTAATGAAGATAATCTATCTACCGTAACTCCCGCAAGATTGAAGTAGAAATTCATATAAACAATTCCAGTATCTTCTTGTGGATGAACAATGATATCAACTCCATTTTCATGAACAACTTCATATGGATATTCAATTGGTTGATTAGAAATATCTTGTAGTGTTAACTTTGGTAATGTATTAATTTGTTCCAAAGTATCTGGTGTTGCTTGCCAAGCATCTAATTTTTGATTGATATCAATGTATTTTTGAATCTCATCTTTCCAAGATGCTTTTGCCTGTAAGAGTTTGTCTTGTTCGTGTTGGATTCTTTCTTCACCTAGCTTTGTGGAAGGAACTGCAACTAAAGTAGATACATGATCAGATAAGAAGAATTCTTTCATTAGTTCTTCGAAATATCCTTCTTCTACTTTCTTTCTCAATTCTTCAAAAACAGAACCTAAAGAGAATCCTTGTGTGATATCTCCATCATATAACCAAGTTTCTAATGCTCGTTGTGCGAACATTACACCTGCTGGTTCATGTTTTTCACGATATCTAAATTCCATTTGATTCAATGTCGCTAGCAACGCTTCATGATCCAAACCATTCTCTAACATTTTTTTTGCACATTCTTTGATTGCGTGCATGATTTCATCATATTTCTCTTCGTCTGTATTACGAATACACATAACGATCCAAGGTTGTTGAATACCATCATAGATATCTAATTCAACATCTTCACCTAGATTCGCATCAATGATAGCTTTCTTTAATTCTGATTCATTGGAAGAAACGAGTACTGTAGATAAAACACCCCATGCGATATTCTTAACAGGCTCATCAAAAGAAGAAACGACTCTAGCTAAGGCAACTTGTGTTCGATGTTCTTCACTTTCTTCACTAGATAATTCATACATCACTTTATGATGTTGTGCTTCTTTTTCTTCTTGGAATGGAATATCAAAGTTCATATCTTCTTTTTCATATTGAGAGAAATATTCATCATTGATAAACTTTGTGACCGCTTCAATATCAATACTTCCATCTAACCAAACTCTTGCGTTACTTGGATGATAAAACTTTTGATGTGTTTCTATAAATTTCTCATATGTAAGATCTGTAATATATTCTGGATCTCCACCAGAAACATATTTATAACAGTTATCTGGAAATAACATGCGATTCAATTCATTGATAATAATTTCATCAACAGAAGAGAATGCACCTTTCATTTCATTCAAAACTACACCTTTATATACTGGCGTATCTTCTTCTTTACGAATTTCATAATGCCATCCTTCTTGATAGAAGATATTTGGATTTGTATATATTGCCGGATGAAATACCGCATCCATATATACAGACATCAAATTCATAAAATCTTTTTGATTTCTTGAAGATACAGGATACATTGTTTTATCAGGAAAAGTTAATGCGTTTAAAAATGTCTGCATACTTCCCTTCAATAATTCAACAAATGGTTCTCTAACTGGATATTTCTTTGAACCATTTAAAACAGAATGTTCCAATATATGAAACACACCTGTATCATTTTCTGGAATCGTTTTAAAAGCAATTGAAAATGTTTTATTATCATCTTCTCTATCTAGCCAAGCTAGTTTTGCGCCTGTCTTAACATGTTCCATTTCGTATAATGTACCTTTCACATCAGGCACTTGATTAACTTTGATTACTTTAAATCCATTGATTATTTGATTATTCTTCATAATACCTCCAATGCATATGTACTATTTTATATTGAGGTTTCTAATTATGCACTTTATTTCAACCTTTTTTTCTTAAAAACACATACAAAAAAAGACTTTCCAAAGAAAGCCTAATACAAAATCTTATTTACAATGATTTCTGCTCGACCAAGGTTGATCTTAGCACCTTCTGAAACCTTTCCTCTACCAAGAGGTGGAAGCTTTGAACCATTTAAGAATGTTCCGTTATGTTCAGAGACATCTTCTAGATACAATGTTCCATTATCTACTGTGAATCTCGCATGTCTTCTAGAAACTGCTGGTTCAGAAACAGGAATCTCACAAGAACTGCTGTCACGACCTAACATTGCAGGTAATGTGTTAACTGTTACTTGTTGTGATAGACCATTGATTGTGATTGTTAACGCAACACCTTTAGGTGATGCTGGTTTTACTGCCATTGCTTCTTGAAGTTGATTTTCGAACGCAAGATCTTCAACTGGTTTAATAGGTGCAGCTTCAACTGGCTTAGGTTGTTGTACAACTTTCTTTTGTGCTTGTGCCTTTGAAACTGGTTGGATTTCATCTCCATTTTCATCCACATAATATGTATTTTTCTTTACACCCAAGAAAATCACCGCGATACCTAATACCGCAACCATTCCTAGTAATGCAAATATAATAAGCTTATCAATTTCAGGATTATCAAACATTTGGTTTCCCCCTTAACACAAAATATCATACAACGAAATGTTATGAAGTGCTAGTTTTATCCATTTTCTTTGACTTTTCTAAGTTATATTTTTTCTTCAACATTATCTAACTATTTGTGTTATGATACTCATGTAAAAGGGTTACCGATAAGCGGTGACTCCAATTTAGCATTATGATCGCTATTGATTGTCAGTCATCTCAGCGGTCATTTTTTATTCTTTGACTGTAAATACATTACAAGCGCTATAACAAGCTGTAATACATTGATAACCAATGTCATTACACTAATAAACACGTTGATTGTCATACGCAATCCCTACAGAAGAGGGATTTAAGAATATCTCCTCTTCTGCTTTTCCTTTCTTTGAAACAAAAAGCTTTAAAGGAGTCAACCGCCTACCCGTTATGGTAACCTAATATACTATTCACAAATTTTTTGTGAAATCCTTAAATTATTTTCAACATCTAGATGCATTATTTACTGCGTCATAGATTTTATTTTTACTAATACCTGTTTTATTTGCGATATCTTTGATAGCGTCTCTTGTACTCATACCTGCTTCAATTAAATCATTGACCATATGAATTACATCTGACATATCTACAGCTTTGTTTGGTTCTTCATGATTTCCATCCATCACAATAACCATTTCACCTTTCACTTCATCAATGATATCTAATACTTCAGAAATCGTACCTCTCACAAACTCTTCATGAAGCTTTGTGAGTTCTCTTGCTAATGTCATCTTTCGATCACCAAAAACAGCTAAACAATCTTCTAAGCATTTATCAATGCGATGTGGTGCTTCATAAAAAATCATTGTCATTGGATAATTTTGATATTCTTTTAATTTCTTTACTCTGTCTGAATGAGACTGTGGTAAGAAACCAATAAAGATAAAAGGTTGTGCGACTAATCCAGAGGCAACTAATGCGTTTAAAAATGCACTTGGTCCACTTACAGGTACAACATTAAATCCAGCATCTGTTGCGATAGATACGATTTTTTGTCCTGGATCATTGATTAATGGATATCCAGCATCTGAAATTAATGCGATATCTTTTCCATCTTTTAATAGTTCAATGATTCCTTTCGCACTACTTTCTTCATTGAAGTTATGATACGCAATCAAACGATTATGAATATCAAAGTGCTTTAAAAGTTGTCCACTTGTTCTTGTATCTTCACAAGCAATTACATCTACTTGTTTCAAGATATCAATCGCACGAGGACTCATTTCATTTAAATTCCCTATTGGTGTTGGAACCAAATAGAGCGTTGCTTTTCCATTTTCAAATGACTTTTGTCGATTCACGCATTTTCTCCAGTATTCTTTTTACGTCCAAATGTACGTACTGTTACATTCTTCTTTTCTGTCGTAGATTCTTGTCTTCTACGATTGTTATTTCTGTAATTATTATGATGTTCGTTTTGGTTGTTAGAATCTTTCTTTTTACCAAATGTACGAACTTCTTTCTTTGGTTCTACTGTAGGTGCTTGTAAATCATAGTTTACATGCTTTGGAGCACCTTCAGGTCTATTTTGATGGATGATCGTCTTTTTGACTTTCTTTCCTTCTTCTTCAGGTTTCTTCTTTACAATCACACCTTTTCTAGGAATACCTTTTTCTCTTAAATCTTCTAAAGTAATAAAGATAGCTGTTTCTCTATTTTCTAACTTTGCCTCTTTATTCATAACATTCATATTTGTTAGACGATAGATTTCACCTTCATACTCTACTTGAGATCCAATCTTTGGTAGTCCTTCAATGAGTTGTTTATAGTCATCATCTTCGTATTTCAAGCAACATTTCAGTTTTCCACACATTCCAGATAACTTATCTATATTGAGTGCCAATAATTGATTCTTTGCCATATTGATAGAAATAATATCAAAATGTGATTTAAATCTAGAACAACAACATTCCATTCCACACATTCCAATGCCACCAACCATCTTGGCTTTATCTCTTTCACCAATTTGGCGAAGTTCAATTCTACAATGTAATTTAGAACCCAATCTTTTTAACAATTCTCTGAAATCTACTCTTTGTTCCGCAAGATATACAAATAGAATCTTAGAACGATCTAATGTATATTGTGCACTTAACAAATTCATTTCTAGTTTTAAATCTTGAATCTCAGCATTACATGTTTCATAAGCATCTTTTTCTAATTCCAAGTTTTCACGAAAAGCATTATGATCATAAATACTTGCCTTACGTACAACCGGTTTTGTAGGCATATGCAAACCATATTTTTCTACACTTAATGCATCTGCTTGTACTTGACCAATTTCTAAACCTTGTTGTGTTTCTACAACGACCCAATCTTCTTTATAATATTCTTTATCAAATGCTCCAAAAGAATATGGTTTTCCTTCTCCCCTAAAACGAACAACAACCGAATATGGATATTCTACTGTTTCTGTTTCTTCTTTTATATTTTCATTTGTGTTCATCTAACACCTCCAAGTTCATACAACGATTGATACAAAACCAAATGTAAATCATTATATTTATTACATGCATCTTTACTATTTAACGCAATTTCTAGAATCTTAGCACACTGCTCTTCTTTTCCATAATATTTTTGAATGGATTGAATGTACCAAGAGGCTCCGTGTTCATGATGTGTAATGACATCATGACAAAATAAAGTTAATAAATCATAGAAACCAGACAATATCAACAGATTTTCTTTTTTCGAAGTACTGCTATCTTTTGCTTTAGAACTCCAATTGACTTCCCAATCTACACTAAGTTCTTCTTTTCTTAATCCTTCACAATTTAAGTATTGTTTCAACATCCCACAAATATGTTCGAAGATTGTTGTACATTTCTGTTCATTTTCATCGTACATATTTTTTAAATCACTCATGTCTTTTACAATGTGAGACATAAAATAAGCATCATATTCTTTTACACCAACTTGTAATAGATCAACATAATAATCCTGTTCATTTTTAGGCATGAATGGAAGTACTGTACATCTAGAAATAATGGTTGGTAACATGCGATTGACATTATCTGTTGTCAAAATAGCTGTGACACCAACACCTGGTTCTTCCAAGAATTTCAACATACTATTTTGTGCCGCAATCGTAGCGTTTTCTGCATTCTTAATAATATAGATCCTTTGTCCATTTTTCTCTAACGCTGTTTTAGAAAACTTCTCCTGGATTTCATCAACCATATCTTTTGATATCGTTTCTTCTTTTCCATCCAAGATAATCATATCAGCATAGATGCCTTCACGAACTCTTCTACATGTATTACATTCTTCACACGCTAAAGAACCTTCTTTCTCACACAAAATACTCTGTGCTAATAATAAAGCAGCTTCATATTTTGGCGTTCCATAAGGCCCAGTAAAAAGATACGCACTAGAAATACGATTACTTTGACAAGCATTCTCTAAAGCGTGATATACAATAGGCTGTTGTTTTTCTAACAACTCCTTAAGCATCTAATAATCCTTTCAAAACTTGATAGGATTCTTCAATCACAGATTCTACATCTTTTGATGCATCAATGATTACCATTCTATCCTTATATATATTAACAACTTCTTCATAGCCCTTATGAACAAGATTGTGGAAATCTTCTGACTCTTGATCTAAACGATCTAAAGATGTACGATTCGCATTAATCCGATCTAAACCAGTTTTCGCATCAATATCTAAATAAATCGTTTTATCTGGAAGTCTGCCTTCTATCGCAAACATATTAATGGAATATACTTCATCCATTCCAATGCCTCTACCATATCCTTGATACGCCAAAGAAGAATCCACAAAACGATCAGAAATCACAGTAATTCCTTCTTCTAAAGCAGGAAGTACTTTTTCTACTAAATGCTGACGACGTGCAGCAGCATACAACAATGCCTCACATCTTGCGTCCATCTCTGTATTCTTTGGATCTAGAATAACACTACGTATTTCTTCCGCAATCTTTGAACCACCTGGTTCTCTTGTATATTTTACCTGATATCCTTCTTTTTGAAGTCTTTCTACAACAGCAGTAGATACGGTTGTCTTTCCACTTCCATCAGGTCCTTCAAATGTGATAAATAAACCTTTTTTCATAGTCTTGATTATAACACGCAAACCTAACTTCTCCTATAACAGAGTTTTCACACCTAGCTCGTTCACATACATTTCATTAAAATTATTTTCACATTTCACATTTTTCTTATATGATTATTAAGGAAAAGGAGGGATTTTATATGTTTAAAAATCCTGGTGGAAAAGTTAAATCTTACGCAAAAGTTTTGTTTTGGATTGGCGCTGTTATTAGTGTCTTGATTGGAGTATTCTTTATTGGATCTAGTTTCGTTCAAGCAGCTTACTCCTATAATAATGGATTTGGTACTGTATTATTCGGTATTATCGGTGGTGTTATTATCGCAGCTATCGGTATCCTACTTTCTTGGATCAATGTTCTAGTATTATATGCATTCGGTACACTTGTAGAAAATTCTGATACGCTTGTTCGTTTAAATGGTGGTACACCAAGTGGTGATAAGCACGCTGAAAAGATTGAAGTACAACAACGTATTCAAGAATTCAAACAAGAAGCACCTAAACCTGTTGAAACTGTAGCACCTCAAACAACAGACAAAACTTGTCCTACTTGTGGACAACCTGTAGATAGCGATGCTCATTTCTGCAGAAACTGTGGAACAAAGATTGACTAACTCATTAACCAACATCAAATAGATGTTGGTTTTTGTTATAATGGAACACATGGAATATATAGATATAGGAAATATTATCAAACAAAGAAGAAAAGAATTACACATTACACAAGAAGAACTATGTGAAGGAATCTGTGAACCAGTAACAATTTCAAGAATAGAAAACGGCAAACAAATTCCATCTACAAACACCTTGAAAGCCATCTTGGAACGTCTTGATTTACCTGACGAAACGCTTATATCTTTAGTTCCTTTTCCTGTCTTCTTAAATCAAACGAAATTTCATGATGTTTTATTTGAACTTGAATCTTTCTTTCAATTTTCAAATACTGAATCCAATGTTTCTTTAGAAGAATTAAAGAAGAAAATTGAAAACATTGAATGTGATACTCCACAATCAAAGCAATTCCAATTTATATTATTAACTACTTTAAATCTAACTGATAGCTCTATTAATATCCCAAAAAAGATCCAAGAAACAATCACCCATATAAAGATGACTATCCCTGATTTTTCAGAAGATGATTTTCTAAATGTATTTTAAACTACAATGAGGTAACACTAATACATTTACTCTCAACTCTTCATTTTTTTAATGGTGATTTAGAAATTTCTAAGCGTTCACTCGACCAATTGATTTTTTACATAGACTCACATTTCTCTTTTCAAAATAATAGTGATTTAATTTTAAAATTTTCAATGATATTTATGTTTATTAACATTAAATCTAAACAGTATTCAGATGCGTATACACTAGGTTTATACATAAAAGAACAATGCATAAAACATCAAAAATATAAATATCTAGGAAACCTCTACGAACATCTTTATTACAGTTCTGAAAATAAAAAAGAAAAAAATGACTTTCTAGAAAAAGCTTATTATATGTATGTGGCTACCGAGAATAAAAATGGTATTCATAGAATTAATTTTATAAAGAAAAATCAAAATATATAAAAACTTTCATGAAACGATATGTTATCTTCAAAGTTAAAAAACTATAATTAATTTGTTTTATATTTTGGGAGATTACTATGAATCACTATTTAAAAAAGAATATTAAGATATTACTTGTACCTTGTATCTTAGGATGTCTAGCACAAATTACTTATGTAATCATTCAATTCTTAATGGCACAATCATTTACTTCTGCCTTTAACTTTGATTTAAAAACATTTATTTATTGGACAGGTTTAATGGTTCTTTGTTATGTGGTTTATTTAACGATCTCTGCGATTGATATTAAACTTCAAGCAAAAGCGAAAATGAAACTTAACAATCAAATTCGTCATGATATTTTAGTATCTACGATTCATAAAAATAAAGTTGATTATCAGAAGAAAGATGATGGTGAATATGTTGCCCAATTAACAACAAATATCAAACAAATCAATGCGTTAGCTTGGACACCATTCTTTGATATCATTGATCAAATCTGTATGATTGTTAGCTGTGCTATTTCATTATTTATATTGAATTGGGTATTACTTGTTGTAGGTATTATCTCTTCCGTTGTTTTGTTATTATTGCCTAAATTATTTACATCAAAGATGGAGAAGTTAGGACAATTATGTTCTGAAGCAGATGGTAAAGGATTATCTCAATTTAAAGAAATCTTTGCGGGAATAGATGTATTTAAATCTTTCAACAAAAAGAATTTGTTTATTCAAAAGGGTGATCAATATAGTACTGATATTGAACAGCCAAACTATAAAAGAGAATCTGTACAAGGATATATTACTTGTGGAACAGGTATGATTAGTATCTTAATGCAGATTATCCAACAAATCATTACTGTATTACTTGCGATACAAGGAAAAGTTCTGATTGGTGCGTTTGCTAGTGCGAGTAATTTAGCTGCTGGTATTGCGAATGGTTTCAGTGGTATTACAAATGATAGAATGGCACTTGCTTCTGCGAAGTCTTACTTTGAAACAATCGAAACACAAAAAGAAGAAACAAAAACAACTAATGAATCCTTTGATTCTATCTCCATTAATAACTTATCTTTCCAATATCCAGATAAACCTGAAATTAAATATCCAAATATCACATTCCAAAAAGGAAAGAAATACGCAATCCTGGGACCTTCTGGTTGTGGTAAATCAACATTATTAAAACTATTATTAGGTTGGTATTCTGATTATCAAGGTGATATCAAATTAGGAAGTAAGAATATCAAAGAATTTAGTGAAGAAACGATATCTGAAAATATCAGTTATATTGATCAAAATGTATTTATCTTCAATGACACGATATTAAATAATATTACTTTAACAGATGATTTCTCTAAAGAAGAAATTGATCAAGCATTACAAGATAGTGCACTGATCAACGATATGGATCATTTCCCTAATGGGCTACAAACGCTTGCTGGTGAAAATGGTGATCAATTATCTGGTGGTCAAAAACAACGTATCGCAATTGCACGTGCTTTATTACATAAACATAACATTCTATTTGTGGATGAAGGAACAAGTGCATTGGATCAAAAGAACGCAAATATCGTTGAAGATTGTTTATTAAAAAGTAAGCGTCAAATAATAACCGTCTGTAAAAAATATCTCCAATCCTGGATAATCAT
>CAVKTV010000024.1:0-14688 GCA_963659075.1 Lachnospiraceae bacterium
ACTGTACCAAAAAAGGTACAGTAAACAACTTTTTGAATCAAATGGTCAATTATGAAATATTTCATATTCTAACCTTTTCCTTTATTTCTACATTTATAACAAACACCTAAATTCATATGATTCATTCCACCATAAGAAACAAATGATTCTCTTGGTTTTACACTTCCACAAATAGAACATCGAAACCATCTTACCCCAGATGCATCTATAACCGGTTTTTCTTGTTGATCAATTTCATTGATAATACTATTTTTCCTAATCTGATAATCATGATAATCAATTTTTACTTTTTTTCGTTTTGTTTGATTTTGTTTCTGTGGTGGAAATAGCTCTTCAATGAATTCACTCTTTTTTGTTGTCATTCTAAAAATATTCAATTCATTCTTCGCTCTTGTCATCGCAACATAGAACAGTCTTCTTTCTTCTTGTTTTTGTTCTTCGTCTGAAAGTGCAGAAAAAACAGGGTCTTTATCAGTAGCTGGAAAACGCCCATCATAAATATCAATCAAATAAACAGTATCATATTCTTTTCCTTTAGAAGCATGGACAGTCGATAATGTAATATTAGCGTTTTTATCCCAAACCCCTTTCATCATCACTTCTTTTAAATATTCAATTCTCAATAGAAAAGAATGAACATTATTTTCTTTTTCCGCAATAAACTTTATTGTCTCTATTTTACTTAGATCAACGGAATTATCTTTTGCGTAGTTTTTATACTTTCCCCCTACAATATGACAGATTGCCTTAAATGCATTTTCATTTCCAATTTGATTCATAAAAGTATGAAATGTATGAATCATCCGAGAAGATAAAACTTGCATTTTTTCAAGTTTATTTAGAACTTCAAATATTGTTAATTGTTTTTGTTTACAAACAGATATAATTTGTTCTTTGATTTGTTTCTTACAATAAAAATAACCTTTATTACAAATTCTACTGAAAGATTCCACATCATATGGATCGACTGATAACTTTAAATACGCTAGAACATCTCGAATACATGGGACACCAAAAACATCACTTTTAGAGCCAACCATACAGAAAGAAATATTCTTTCTAAGCAATTGATCAACAATAGGAACTGCAGAATCATTTTCTCGATATAGAATCGCTATACCATCTTTTGTATTTTCTAAGACTTTTATAAGATATGCATATTGATGCGCTCGATTGTTAACCTTTATTGCTTTCACTTCACTTCCACTACTCTTATCACATTTCATATTTTTTATATAACGATTTTTATTATTTGAAATAAATTGTTGTGCTTTAGAAATGATTTGTGGTGTAGAACGATAGTTCGTTTCCATTCCTATAATGGACGAATTAGGATAATGTTGTTTAAATTCTAATAAAGCTTGTGGATACGCTGCACGAAAACCATATATACTTTGATCTTCATCACCAACCATAAACAAATGATTATTTTCAGAAAGGATCTTAATAATATCATGTTGTATCTTAGAAGTATCTTGTGCTTCATCTACACAAATATATTGATACTTATGATTCCACATATCACGATATGGTTTCATGTTTTCTAAAATCCAAGCCGAAAATACCATCTGATCATTAAAATCCATCAACCCATTTTCCTTCATCGATGTTTCATACATTTGATAAATCATATGAAATTCTTTATTTTGGTTCTTTGTTTTCATTTGTTTGTCACTATAACGCATATTTTTCACATACGTAATGTCAGTTTCAATATCCAAAATTTCATTTTCTCCAGGATAATTTCCTGTTACTTTTTGATAGATGCTTCGTAAAATACTTTTTGTTTGTAAAGAGTCTATTTTTCTTATCTCTTTATTTCTGTCTTTACAAAAAGAAATATATATTTGATACGATAATGCATTGATTGTTTTGAATGAAATTTGATTAGCGATATCCTCACCAAACTTCTTAGCGAATCGCTGTCTCATTTCATATGCAGCCTGTGTATTAAAGGTAATCGCAAGGATTTTTCTAGGATCAATATGTCTTACAATGACTAAGTAACCTATTCTCGCAACTAATACTGTTGTCTTACCGGAGCCAGGAACTGCCAACAATAAAATATTCTCATCCATTGCTTGTACAGCTTGTGATTGTTGAGAATCTAATTGAATATCGTATTTCTTACAAAATGAAAGAAAAGATGTGTCAGTTGTTTTTATAGGATCCATCGCTCAATAATCATAACTGAACACCTAATTCTTCTCAATGCATAACCATTGACTTTATCTGAAATTGGTATTAGATTAGTATACACTAATAGATACCCCTATAGGGTATATTAGGAGGTAGTTAAATGAATGTAAATGTTCCAATGAGTCCAGTTGATGTTGTGATTATTTTGATTATATTAGTGATGATGGTTGGTGGTGTAAGAATCGTTTATGGTTTCTTTCATGAAGGACAACATAACTTAAAAGATTCTACTTATAATGGCAAAGGTGCAGTTAAGATTACCGTTGCGATTGGTGGTATGCAATGTGGTCATTGTGAAGCGAATATTAATGATACAATTCGTAATCATTTTGATGTTTCTAAAGTATCTTCAAATCATACAAAAGGTGAAACAACAATTATTTGTAAACATGATATTGATAACAAAGACATCCAACAAGCGATTGAAGAATCTGGCTATCAATATCTAGGAGTGGAAAAAGTAAACTATAAGAAAATATTAGCATGAGAAAAAGCAGTTATCCTTGTGATAGCTGCTTTCTATTTTGTGGTTGTTGGATATCATCTTTTACATCATTTACTTGTTTAACGTAATAAGTAACTCCTAACCATTTATTGAACTTATAACCGAAGTTTTCAAACAATGCCTT
Organism: Lachnospiraceae bacterium; assembly: GCA_963659075.1. GTDB lineage: Bacteria > Bacillota_I > Bacilli_A > Erysipelotrichales > Erysipelotrichaceae > Bulleidia. The sequence continues at coordinate 2,829 of CAVKTV010000024.1, forward strand.
CTTTTGAAATTCATATTTTTCATGGATATGTTCAGATGCAATATTACCTTCTGTCACAATAGAAACAACATTACAATATCCATCTATTTGTGCTAATTGTAATATTTCTTTCATCAATAAAGATCCATATCCCTTTGATTTACAAGAATGATCTAAATAGATAGAAAGATCAGCAGTCCAATTGTAAGCAACTCTAGGTGAGAATGCATCTAAATATGCATATCCAACAATTCTAGAATCTTCTTCTAAAACAATATATGGATATTTTGTTTGAATACGATGTACTCTATCTGTAAATTGAGATACTGTTAGGGGTTCTTCTTCAAATGTAATCGTTGTATTTTCAATATACCAATTGTATAAATTACAACAAGCTTCAATATCTTTATCTTCTAAAAAACGAATCATCTTTCAAATACAACCTCCCCATTCATGATTGTCATCATCACTTTTGTCATATGAATTTCATTTGTTGGAATCGTTGTTAGATCTTGATCTAATACAACTAAATCTGCGTAATATCCTTCTTTGATCAAACCAATACGATCATTCATAAACAATTGTTCTGCACCTTTTTCTGTATAGGAAGAAATTGCTTGATCAATTGTTAAACATTCATCTTGATTCATACCTTTTCTACTCACTGCTAATTCGATTCCATATAACGCATTTGGCATTTCTACTGGTGCATCAGAGCCATTTGAAGCAAGTGTATTTTCAAATAATGTTTTGTATGGATAAGAAGTTTGAGATAATTCTTTTCCTACTCTTTCTTCTAATATCTTTGCGTCTTCTTTGATAAAAATAGATTGAAAATAACAAGAAAGTTTCTTATCAATGATTTGTTGAATTTGATCTTTTCTTAATATTTGACAATGTACAAGTCCATGATGTAATGGATTTTCTTCATATACATGATCTTGTAATGCAGCTAATACATCATCTACAGCCTTATCTCCAATACAGTGTGCTATCGTTGGCATATTATATTGATTCGCTAAAGAAATGTATTCTTGCATCTCTTCAACAGTATAATTCATAATACCTGTATTATTTGGATCATCATGATATGGTTGACGCATAGCTGCTGATCTAGCACCCAAAGACCCATCCGCAATTAATTTTAAAGGTCCAATACGGAAGAAATCATTTCCTACATCAAATGTATATCCTTCATCTAAGAACTTTGCGAAATCTTCTATTGTAGAAAACTCACATTGTTCATTGACTCTTAGATTCATTTTTTGTTGATAAGATAGTTGTTCAAATACATTCAATACATTCTCATAATGTTCTGTTACAGACAAAAAGTCATCTGAACCTGCGGTTGTAACACCAAATTGATTCGCACAAGCAATTCCCTTTTGAATGTATTCTTTTAATGTATCTTCATTTGGTTTAGGCCACGCTTCATGAACTAGATTAATCTCTAATTCTTCTACGATACCATTCATTTCATCATCGAATTCTATTCCAGACAATTTCAATGCCTTTGTATTACAGCTCATTGAATGTCCACAAGCTCTAGTAACACAAATTGGAATATCTTTAGAAATAGAATCTAAGAATTCTCTAGTAGGTTTCTCTTTTTCAGAAGTAAAGTTTTCTTCATTGTATCCTCTAGCGATCACCCATTCATTTTCTTTGATATCTTTACATTTATGAGATAGTTTTATTTTCATATCATCTAAAGATGTACATGTAGCTAATTGTACACAAGATAAATAAAAACCTAATTCTAATAAATGCATATGAGAATCAATAAATCCTGGTAAAACAAACATTCCATTCAAATCTATGATTTCATCTTCTTCACTTAGTTGTTTGAGAATATCTTCTGTAGAAGAAATAGATTGAATCATTGTATCTTCTATTAATAAAGCATCTTCATTTCTTTTATAAATATTTGCGTGTATGAAAGCTTTTCTCATAAATCACTTACTCCAAATAAATCTTGTTTCATAAAACTGTTCTTCAATTCCTAATAATTGAATGATACGATCTTGATCAATTTCCATGCCAGCTGATGCTACGATCCATTTACTCGTTGCCTCATCTTTATGATAGATGATACCTACTACGTATCCAGTAAAGTTTTCTAATGGTTCTTCTACACCGATTACATAAGCATCTTGAAAAGAAAAATCATCTTTGGAAAGATCTTGTTGAATATACCCTGAATTGTATGGATAAATGACATCTGATAATGTTGGATGCATTGATCCATATGGTCTATCAATAATAACTGTTACTTTTTTTCCAATATTATTTCTACCAATTAAATATTCCATCGGTACAACAGAAATACCACCTGTAGTATCTTCTGTTCCATATGCTTCAAATCCATTACATAAATAGAATGTTTTTTGATATCCATATGCATTGACACAAATACGTGAAATATTTAATTCTTGTGCTTTTTCTTTTAATGCATCTAATAAACTTGATCCAATATCTTGATTTCGATATTGTTTTTTCACTAACAAAAATAAAATATGTAAATCAGATGGTTCATATACTAAAACACCTTTATCACCATCAGAAAGAAATGCATATTCTTCCATATGTTGTTTGAAATAAGAAAGGATGCTTTTTTTCACAGCATCCGTTAAGAAAGTATCTTTTTCTTCATTGAGTACTTCTTCAACAAATGAATAAACTTCATTGATATCAATCATAGTTCAAGTTCCCTATCATACAAAGCTGTAGAATCTTTCACAATGTTTTTCAATACAGATTCATCACTAAAGATTACTTCTACTGGCACATTCTTTGCGTTTGGTACTGCTACTTCACGAATTTCATTCAATACATGTTCTTCTTTACTTGTACTTTCTACAACAATCAAAAAACTACCACTATGTGCTACGATCTTTTGTTTTAACCAAACCTTTTGAATTTCTTCTGTTTGTTCTGCACGATCATAAACAGCCATTGCGAGCTTAGTAGGATAAACTGTTGGCTCACTATACTGAACATTTAATGGTGCAGGATTTACTGGTACATTTTGTTGTACAGGCATCTTTTTTGTGCCCGCAACAACAGAAACCATATTCTTTGGAATCACAATATTATCTTTTCCAGGATTAATAATTAATCCTGCTGCTTTTGTGTTAGATGCATTTAATAACACTTCATAATCAGCTACTTTTCTAACAACTTGTTTTGGATGAACATCTTTCCCAAAATTAACATTCTTAGAATTTTGAATATTTGTAAATAATGGGAAGAATGTCTTTCCATCATTTGTGTTTATTAAATAGAACTTGATTTGAGAAGGATTTGCTTGTTGAATCGTTCCATTTTGTTCTGGTTTTAGCGCAACATCAGAATCACATGGAGCTAATAATTGTGCCTTCTTTAATTCTTCTGATAATTGTTTTTGTTTTTCATCTGTAGATCCTTCTTTTAAAGAAAGAATAATTTTATCTAATTCAGGATTTTCAATTGGTGGTAATTTTTTATCTGCCATAACAACACCTCTCTAACGTTAAAAGTATACCTTTTTCATTGTTTTTTCTCAATGTATAATACTATTAACATGTATAATACTATTAATGTTCTTATGATATTTAGAATTTGTTCACATTACTTTCACTTATCCTAACTATCATATACGTGTAAAAAGAAAGGTCGTGAAGATTATGACACAAATGAATCCAAACAATGATGAACCAATCAATGTTCAATACACAGAAAAACCAAATCAAAGAAAACCAAAGAAAGAAAGAAAATCACATCATAGTATCTTAACAATCATAACTTGTATGATACTATCCCTACTCTGTGGATTAGGCGGAGGTTGGTTTGCCTATACACACTTAGGAAATTCCACAAGTACTTCATCCTCTAAATCATCGATTACTTATTCTAGTGAATCATCGCCAAGTTCAACAACTACGGTTGCTTCCAATGATTCTGGAACAGGATTAACAACAAGTGAAGTTGCCGCAAAGGCAGCACCAAGTGTTGTTGAAATCGTTACTGAAGTTACTTCAACTCAATATGGTATGTCCGGTGGAACATATACATCTCAAGCAGCTGGATCTGGCGTTATTATCTCTTCAGATGGATATATCATCACAAACAACCACGTTATCGAAGACGCAAATAGTATTACTGTTACAACATATGACAACAAAGAATATTCCGCTACACTTGTAGGAACAGATGAAACAAGTGACATCGCAGTCATTAAGATTGACGCTACTGATCTAGTAGCCGCAACGATTGGAGATTCTTCTAAAGTTGCTGCTGGTGATACTGCAGTTGTAATTGGCAACCCACTAGGAACACTTGGTGGAACTGTTACAGATGGTATTATTTCTTCTCCTTCTAGAGAAATGGTCATCAATAACCAATCTATGGAACTCATCCAAACAAACGCAGAAATCAACTCTGGTAATTCAGGTGGTGGATTATTTGATGGAAATGGTAATTTAATTGGTATCGTTAATGCTAAGGACTCTGGAACAACAAGTTCTGGTACCGTCATTGAAGGTATTGGATTTGCGATTCCAATCAACACAGCGATGAATGTTGCGGAAGAATTAATGCAGTATGGACAGGTTGTTGATAGAGCTACTTTAGGTGTATATCTACAAGAAGTATCTTCAAACTACTATGGATATACAGCAGGCTTATATATCACAGGTACTGCTGATGGAAGTGGTGCTGAAAAAGCTGGATTACGTGCTTATGATAGAATCGTATCCGCAGATGGAACAGAAATCTCATCTCAATCTGATTTATCAAAAGTACTCAGAGATAAAAAAGTTGGAGATACAATTTCTCTAACGATTGAAAGAAATGGAAAGCAGATGGATGTACAAGTAACGCTTGGATCTTCTGGCTCTACAACACAAAGTGAATAAGTTTTTAAAAGGTTGTTCAAAATCGAACAACCTTTTCATTTATTTCTTTAGTGTAATTATAGTGTGATTTAGTATAGCCATTCTTTTCATAAAAGCGATGAGCATCTGTTCGATACGTAGACGTAGACAGCTCGATTTGTTCCAGATTTTTTAGTCTTGCGATTTCTTCTATTTTTTCAATCAATTGAGATCCAATATGCATTCCTCTTTTATTATGATCAACAACAAGTTCTACAATTTCTCCCGTATTTTTATCATGATGTAAATAATAATGAATTTTAAAACTTAAAAAACCATATATTTTTTCCTCACGATAAACAAGAAAGATGACATCTTCATTCTTCATCGCATTTTCGAAAACACAATCAAAATGTTCTCGGTTTATTTTTTTCTTTTCCAAATCGCAAATCAAAGAATAAATATCTTCTCTATCTTCTATTTTCGCAAATTCAATCATTTTTTCGTCTCATTCATCCTTCTTACATACTTCTTGAAGCAATCAAATTCGCATTTATACCAAGAAAATTAGAAACAATGATTGCATTCATTTGAATTGGTGATTGTACAGAAATACTTCGAATATATTCCATTGCCTCATCCATTTTATCTAATGGAATTGGAGCATCTGTCATAACAGGAAGTACAGGATAACTAGCTCCTTCAATCTTAACCGTTGTAGTTAATACACGCATTGGATGAATCACTTCTTCTTGCGCGTACTTTTTCCCGTTCTCACAAGAATATCCTTTAATATCCACAATTTCTTTATCATTCATAGTCACTTCTAAATGACAACCTTTTGGACAATTTACACAAATGAATTTTTTGATTTCAGTCATTTTGTATACCCTCCACAACGAGTTCATCTTGAATGGAATCTGTTACGATAGTTACGATTTCCATTTCACTTGGAACGATATTTTGTTTTTGAATCTTGCGAATCACAGTTTCACCACTACGAATCACAATTGTACATGATTCCATTGGTTTTCTCACTCTGAAATATAATTCAATTACTTTTGGTAAATGATGTTTATTTAACACACCAGGAACAACATAAGAGATATTCCCTTTAGGAATAACAGGTAACTTTTCATTATTTTCCTGATGATTCAAATAACGAATCGTACCTTCCGCTGCCTTAGAACCTTGTTTAGCAGCATAGTCAGCTAGATCATGAACATGTAATCCATTTCCTGCCGCAAAGATACCAGGAACACTTGTCATGAAATTTTCATCAACTAATGGTCCTTTGATTTTAGGATCCATTGTAATACCACATTTTTCTGCCAAATGATTTTCTGGAATCAATCCAATAGAAAGTAACAATGTATCACATTCAATATGCATTTTTTTACTTTCTATCGGTTGCATCTTTTCATCTACTCTACATACATCAATTGCCTCTAATCGATCATTTCCATAAACCTTAGTAACGGTATGAGATAAATATAAAGGAATATCATAGTCTTCTAAACATTGTTTGATATTTCTAGCTAATCCATTTGAATATGGCATGATTTCCGCAACGCCTAATACTTCTGCACCTTCTAAATGCATTCTTCTAGCCATGATTAGTCCAATATCACCAGAACCTAATATGAATACTTTCTTACCAACCATGTAGCCATGCATATTAACATATCGTTGTGCTTGACCAGCCGTATAAACACCTGCACATCTTGTACCATCGATTTGTACTGCACCACGATTTCTTTCATAACAACCCACAGTCAATATCACCGCATCCGCTGATATATGTACTAGTCCTTCTGCTTCGTTTTCATAAGAAATGATCTTTTCTTTTGTGATTGACATGACCATTGTATTTGTCTTGATTTCGACTTGTAATTCTTTGGCTTGTGCGGCAAATCGTTCCGCAAAGGAAGGACCCGATAATTGTTCTTGAAATGTTGTTAAACCAAAACCATTATGAATACATTGATTTAAAATACCACCCACTTCTTGATCTCTTTCAATTAAAACGATATCTTGAATACCATTTTTCTTGAGTGTGATTGCCGCAGATAGCCCTGCACAACCTGCACCTATAATGACAACTTGATAATGTCTCATTTGCGATTCTCCTCTAGAAGAATATTAGAATGTTGTCCATCCTGTAACACTTCTAATGGTGATAGATTTAACTCACGTGCAAGAATTTCTAAAACATAAGGTTCACAAAAACCACCTTGGCATCTCCCCATACCAGGTCTAACACGTTTCTTTACACCTTTTACACTTCTAGCTCCAACTGGTTTATGAATACAATCTATGATTTCTTGTTCACTGATAGATTCACAACGGCAGATGATTTTTCCATATAAAGGATTCTTTTGAATCATTTCATTCTTTTCTGCATCATTCAATTCACACATCACAACAGGTTTCTTTCTTGTTTGTGTTGCATCTGGATTCTTTTCTAATGAAATTTTTTTAGAAATAAAATTATCGATTACATACTTTGCGATAGCTGGTGCAGATGCAAGTCCTGGAGATTCAATCGAAGCCACATCAATAAAGTTAGGAACAACTTCTTCAATAATAAAATCTTTACTTGTGGAAGATGGTCGTAATCCCGCAAATGTTCGAATAACTTTTTGATATGGAACATTACACATTGTTTTTTGAATGTTTTCTTTCACATAAGCTAGACCATCTCTACTAGTACTTGTATCTTCTTGTTCTTCTGCATTTGGCCCTAGTAATGTATTTCCATAAACAGTTGGCACAGCCAAAACACCTTTTCCCTTTTTAGAAGGAACTGAGAAAATAATATGTTCAGCGAAAGAAATATCATTATCTAAAACATAATATTCTCCTCTTTTTGGCTGCATTTCATATTGAATTTCATCAGTCACCATTTTATGAATTTGATCTGCACAGATACCAGATGCATTGATAATTAATTTTGTTTCCAAATCTCCAGAATTTGTATGCACAGTATAATAATCTTGATTTGTATCAATTCCTATCACTTCATGATTTAATAAAAGATTCACGCCATTATTCACTGCGACTTCCGCGCATGCCTCCGCAATCTGCCAAGGATATACAATTGCTGTCGTATAAAAATCCAAAGCTTTTGTTACGGATGGAGATAAGTTCTTTTCTTTTTCTCTTGCTTGATCACCACTCAACCACTCAAATGGAATATTTCTTCTGATTGCGCGATCCGCTAAAACATCTAAATGTTTTTCTTCTTCCTCACTACACGCAACAATAAAAGCACCTACTGTTTTGTACTTACAATAGAGCTGGCGGCATAAGGATTCATACATCCTTGCCCCTTCCACATTTAATTTTGCCTTTAATGTGTTATCCTCAGGATCATAGCCTGTATGAATAATCGCACTATTGGCATTGGTAGCACCATTGGCCACATCATTTTCTTTGTCTAACAAAGCAACTTTACAGTGGAATTGTGAAAGATCTTTTGCCAAGATCGTCCCAACGATTCCTGCACCTATAATGATAATGTCATACATAAATAAACCTTCTTTTCGTTACTAAAATTATATACACAATTTTCGAAAAAGAATATGAAAAGAAAGTTAAAAAAATGACAGATTTAAAATTCTGTCAATTTCTAAATGCCATTAAAAAGATTAGGTTCGTTTTCAATTAAGTCTTCAGCAAGATATTTCGCATCAACATTTTCTATTCCAAAACTATCATTTTCAATCTGTTCAGCAAGTCTACTAGAATAATAAATATCAAAGGCTTTTCGTAAATCTATTCCTTTCATTTCAACAATTGCGTTAATGATATCATTTTCTAAATTTTGTTTATAAAATTCTTCTAATTGATTTTTATCTACCATTATCTTTTACCTCATACGCATTTTTGAAAGTAATAACTTGATTCAACGTTTCTTGATTTACAATACATATTTGATTGTTCATCTTATAATATCGAAGTTCACTCAAAACCTTTTCTTTGTCCCATATTCCTCTAAAATACATATCCACAGTTTTAAAAACATCATCATCTGCAACATTACCTATGATAATGTCATAATTTTGGTTCAAAGATTTTCCTTTTCTACATGCACATACAAAATCCAGCCATTTCTCATTTTCATTTTCAAATGATAGAACTTTGAAGTCATCCCATTTCTCAGATAATTCATACACATTTACAATTGCTTGTTTCCCTTGTCTCATCTTTTTACGAGCAGCCCATCTTTTTGCTTGATTTTCAAAAGTTGTTATATAGAAGCCTTGACCAAAATCTAAATATTTTTTGGAATGTATTACATCAGGATTTTTTATAATCTCTGTTGAACCATGATAAACAATCATACTTTAGCTCCCTTTTCCCTAGCGTAATCCGTAATATCTTCCACTAAATATTCTTTTCCAAGCGTATGTAGTACATCATAACAAGGAATTATATAATTATCTAAAATTCCTGTTGTATTAAGTATCTTATAAACTTGCGTTGGAGATACCTTCCATTTATTCGCAAGACTATATATTAAAAATATTGAAAACCTTAATTCTTTTTTTTCACACATAAGCATCACCAACACTTTTCCTATAACTTTAACTATATTATACCAATTATTACAACTGAAAAAAGTGATCTTCAAGACCACTTTCCTTTATTTGTATTATTTTCCTTCAGATAAAGGAATCATTGCAGCCCCAATTACACCTGGTTCTTCTAGTTTCGCAATAGAGAATGGTGTATCTTTTACTGCATCATGTGAGAATTTCTTAAAGTTTTCAATGACACCTGGCATAAAGATATCTGCACTCTTTGTAATACCACCACCAATGATAAACATATTTGGATCACAAACAGTAGAAATATTCGCGAACATTTGTCCAAGATCTTCTTCTACTTGATTGATGACTTTCTTAGCTTCCGGCTTACCTTCTACAGATAATTGGAATACTGTACCTGCATGTTCAATACCATCATTAGGCATTAAAGCTTTTGCCTTACGTGTAATAGCTGTACAACTAGCTTCATTTTCTATTGCGCCAATATTTAAGTAATTGATCTTTTCTCTATTACGATCAATAACCATGTTTGCGATTTCTCCACCAAAGCCATGCATACCACTTACAGCCTTACCATCTACTACAAGAACACCACCAATACCTGTTGAAATTGTAACGTAGAATACGACTGGTAATCCTTTACCTGCACCTACAAGAGCTTCTGCTAGACCTGCACAGTTAGCATCATTATCTAAGAATGTTGGAATATGGAATTCTTCTTCCAATTCTTTTGCCATTGGGTATCCTTTAAATCCTGTTAAGTTTGTTGATAAGACCATTGTTTGTGTCTTCTTATCAACTGGTCCTGGTACACACACACCAATACCACTAGCTTCTTCCACATTAGGAAGTTGATGAATGAGATTCTTAATGTTTCCCATTACCTTTTCTGGACCTTCTAATCCATAAGATGGTCCTTTGACTTGTGCGAGAATTTCCCCGTCTTCTGTAATCTTGGCACATCTAACATGTGTTCCACCAAGATCAACACCAATGTAATACTTCATATGATTTCCTCCTTATTACTAAGTGTTTTGAACTAATTAATTTTCTTTTACTTCATCACCAATAAAATTCGCACCGGATACTTTTGTTAACCTAACAAATGTAAATTCACCTGGAACATGATCTTTTATAGGATGAAAACGTACATTTCCATCTACATTGTCTGGTGCCATTTTTGCAGTTCTACCAATATACATATGTGTTAATGGATCACTTCTTTCAATCAATACTCTTTCCACATTTCCAATTTCTTTTTGTAGAAGATCTTGCGCAATAATTTCTTGAGCGTCCATAATTTCTTTTCTTCTTCTATCTTTTTCTTCTTGTGGTACATTATCATTCATATCATAAGCTGCAGTACCTTCTTCTCTAGAATACGTAAATACACCTAAACGATTCCAATGAATTTGTTTCACCAAAGAAAGACTTTCTTCATGTTCTTCTATTGTTTCTTCTGGAAATCCCGCAATCATTGTTGTACGCAATGTTGCATCTGGTATTTCTTCACGAATCTTATGAACACGATCTAATATTTGTTCACGACTTGTTTTTCTACGCATTCTTTTCAAAGTAATGGAAGAACCATGTTGTGTTGGTATATCAAAGTATGGTAATACATGCTTTGCGTTTTTGATTGTTTCGATCAAACCATCTTCCATTTCATCTGGATACATATATAACATACGAATCCATTCAATACCTTCTATTTGATCTAATTCTTTTAATAACTCGGATAAATGAGATCTTCCATCAAAGTCAAAACCATATCTCGTACAATCTTGTGCGACTAGTGTAATTTCTTTTACACCAATAGACGCAAGTCTTTTAGCTTCAGAAATAACTTTATCCATTTCAACAGAATGCAAATTTCCACGAATAAAAGGAATCGCACAGAAAGCACAACGATTATTACATCCATCTGATATCGATAAATATGCCATCCAAGGTTTTCCAGATAAGATTCTAGGTGTTAATCCATAGTTATTTGATATCTTTACACCTAATACTTCTGTTAAAATTGAACCAATCGCACTATATTCATCTATTGAAATAAAACGATCTACTTCCGGCATTTCTTTTTCTAATTGTGGTTTATAACGTTTCGCAAGACATCCCATCACAATTAATTTCTTTAGATTTCGTTGTTTATAATCTGCAACTTCTAGAATTGTATCAATTGCTTCTGATTTCGCTGCATCAATAAATCCACATGTATTCACAATAATTGCATCTGCTTCATCATATGCAGTTACAATTTCTTGATTTGATTGTTTTAATAATCCCAAGACATTTTCAGTATCTACTAAATTTTTAGCACATCCTAAAGATATAACACCAATTTTCATTCATTCTCCTCAAAAATCTGTATTCATTATACCATTAAAAAAAGCATTCAACATGACACTTCCAAATATTCGTAATACAATCATCTCAAAGATTAATGGAGGCAGTTTATGTTAAAAGTTTATG
>CAVKTV010000024.1:14698-16676 GCA_963659075.1 Lachnospiraceae bacterium
CTACGGAATTGAATATGATTATGTAGATGTTTGTACTTCTGTAAAAGAATTAAAAGAATTCTTACAACTACGTGACGCTGATCCTATCTTTTATATTGTTAAAGAAAAGAAATCTGTTGGGATTCCCGCAATCATCAAAGAAGATCATTCCATTACATTAGATTGGGAAAGTATCATTACAGATCTAGGGAAAGAAGTCATTCATGTTTCTCAAGGAAAAGCATGTGGATTAGATGGAAAAGGATGTTGAACATCCTTTTTTCTTGTATAATATTGCCATATGTTATTAAAAATCAATCAAATTAAAGTCCCTGTAGGAAAACAATTAACTACAGACGATATCGCAAAAAAAATTCACGCTACAAACAACGATATTCTTTCTTTTGAAATTGAAAGAGAATCTTTAGATGCAAGAGATAAACAATTGGTTTATTCCTATACTGTTCTTGCGAAAGTTAAAAATCCAGAAAAATATCTAAAAAGAAAAGATGTCATAGAAGGAAAAAAAGAAGTTTATCAAAATCCTTCAAGATGTAATACACAAGAAAGACCAATCATTGTTGGATTTGGTCCTAGTGGCATGTTTGCGGGATTATTATTAGCCGAATGTGGATGTAAACCAATCATCATTGAAAGAGGAAAGAATGTAGATGATAGAACAAAAGATATTCAAGAATTCTTTCAAAATGGAATCTTAAAACAAGAAAGTAATATTCAATTTGGTGAAGGTGGTGCTGGAACATTTTCTGATGGGAAACTAACAACCAGAATGAAAAACATTCGTGTTCAAAAAGTATTAGAAGAATTCATTGAATCTGGTGCAGATCCTTCAATTGCTTATCAACACCGTGCACATATTGGAACAGATGTATTACGTATCTTAGTAAAAAACATTAGAGAAAAAATCATATCATTAGGTGGAGAAATCCATTTTAGTACTCGATTAGATGAAATCATCTTAGAAAATCAAAAAATAACGGGAATTCTTACAAATAAAGGTACTTTTTCTTGTAAGTATTTATTACTTTGTTGTGGTCATAGTGCTTCTGATACGTATGAAACTTTATACAAACAAGGAATTCCGATGATTCAAAAAGATTTTGCGTGTGGTGTACGTGTAGAACACCCACAAACTCTAATCAATCAAAATCAATATGGTTCATTTGCGACTCACCCTGCTCTTTCTGCAGCGAGTTATTCTTTAACGCATCGTGCTTCTACAGATAGAGGTGTTTATTCATTTTGTATGTGTCCAGGTGGTGTTGTGATTCCTGCTTCTACAGAAAATCATTCTTTAGCAGTCAATGGAATGTCCTATAGTCAAAGAGATGGAAAGAATGCCAATAGCGCAATTCTTGTTCAAATCCCAACAAAAGATTTTGATCATGGTCATCCATTAGATGGTTTCCAATTTCAAAAGAAATTAGAAAAGAAAGCATATATTGATTTATTCAACGCTCCAAGTGAAAATATCAAAGATTACATTCATCATCAAACACCTTCTGCATTAACAATAGAATCTTCTTATCCTAGAGATAACATCTTAACAGATATGCATACTCTATTCTCAGATGATGTAAATCAATCATTAGAAGAAGGATTTATGAATTTTGATCATAAGATTCCAGGATTTATTGATCAAGGAATCATGGTGGGTATGGAATCTAGATCTTCATCTCCAATTCGCATCGTTCGAGATGAACAAGGACAAAGCATTCAAGTAAAAGGATTATATCCTTGTGGCGAAGGTGCAGGATATGCAGGTGGAATCGTTAGTAGTGCAGTCGATGGAATTCGTCAAGCAGAAAATGTCATTCAAAGTATTCAAAAAGCTGAAGCGTAATCTTCAGCTTTTTCATTATCAATCAAATAAAGCCATCTTTTGGCATCTAGCCGCAATTGGATCTAAATCAAATTCAGCTGGTTGGAATCTTGGACAAACACTTTCTGCATTGGCAATAACAGAAGAAGCTAATCT
>CAVKTV010000025.1:0-5179 GCA_963659075.1 Lachnospiraceae bacterium
ATATACTAGTAGTGATGTTTCTCAATATAACTTACAAACAACAAATTCTTCTAAGGCAAATATGATTAGTGTAAAACAGATGAATAAAGATACAATCTGGACATTTCAAGAATCATATGAAAGAGGATTAAGATGGCAAACAATAGATCATCATGTTATGGATTCTTCTAATGAAACAAATACATTAGAAAATAATTATAAGACAATTGTGATTGATTATTATTTGTCTCAAGATAATGAAATAGCAGAGTATTTTAATCTTAAATATTCCTATATTGATGGATATCGTTTTGGAATTTTATTTCAAAAAAAATACGATTCAAGAAAACAAATCCAAGAAGCGTGTGAAAAACTACAAACATTTCAAAACTATGTGATTGAAAATAATCAACAATACATTGATAAAGATTTAAGTTATAATTTTCAATTGTTATTGAAAAATGGAAATCATACGATTTATTTATCAGATGATTTGGATGAAGAAATAGCTGATTTAGAGAACTTGAAAATCGGTTTACTTTATCAAGATTCTGATATCTTAAAAGAATATTCCAATACAGAAAGAAACAATATTCCAAATGATCTACAACAGATTTATATGAGAAGCGATGAGAATGAAGAATGGATGCCATCAAATTATTATACATATCAAGGTGTTTATTCGATTGCTTCTACAGTTGTATTTGATATCTTACAAAATATAGAGCATGAAAATGTAATCGTTGAAGGTAATCGTGATTCTTTCAATATAAAAATAGATGATGAAGATTATGGCAATTTTGAAGATACAATGATTTCTTTTATACAAGCGAAAAAGATCACAGGAATGCAATTTGATTTACAAGATGAGTGAGGTGTTGACATGAGAATGAGAAAAAAGAAATGGGCAGAAGGTTGGATGGAAGAACATTCTGACTATATTACAAAAGATGCAAGTCAATATAAAGGAACGTGGAAACAATTGTTAAAACAAGATGAATTACATGTAGAAATTGGCATGGGAAAAGGAGATTATCTGAGACAAATGTCTAAGATGTATCCTGAAGCATGTTGGGTAGGCATTGAAAGAGATCCTAGCGCAGCTGCAGTTGCCGCAAGAAAGACAATTGAAGAAGGATTTGATACAAACAACAATCGTATGATATGTGGAAATGCAGAATTTATGCTGGATTGGTTCGAAGATGGAGAAATTGATGTCATTCATTTGAATTTCTCAGATCCTTGGCCTAAGAAGCATTATCATAAAAGAAGATTATCTTCTTCTAAATTCTTAGATATTTATAAACAAGTATTAAGTGAAAATGGGAAGATATTAATGAAAACAGATAATCAATTGTTATTTGAAGATAGTGTTTTATATTTCTTACAGAATGGTTTTACATTAACAGAATTTTCAGTGAATTATCGTAGAGAAGAACATACGGAAGACGCAATCACAGAATATGAATCTAAATTCATGCAGGAAGGATTACCAATCTATCGATTATGTGCTGTGATAGATCATAAAGAGTAATCTTATGAAAAAAATAGTATGTTTGATTTTAAGTGTATTGATGTTATCTAGTTGTACAATGAAAACATCAATTGACTTACAAAGCGAATTAGAGAGTTCATTAGCTTTGGCAAATGAGGCAAAGATATTCACTTCTAATATCAATAAGCCAATGTATTCTTATTATTTACCACCATCTATTGGTAGAAATAAATCTACACAAACTTCATCTGTTTTAAATGATAGAGGTAGAAAATTTGTCATGAATTTAAATGTTGCCTCTATCATACAAGAAAAATATTACAGTGAAACAGAACAAACACAGATAGATGATTTTCAAAATCCAATTGCGAAGTGTGAAGGTGAATATATTGATGTCGATGAAACAACACATTCTTATACTGTTTCAACTTATGAAATGAGTGGATACTATGTAACGGTATTTCATAGTGATGTTGTAGAATTCTATTCTGTATTAGATGCGTTAAGTACAAGTGATATTGTTAAAGATATGTTACGAATCGCAAGAAGTATGCGTGTAGATACCGATGCGGTAATGCAAGCATATTCGAATAAAAAAACAGTTGATTATAAAAGTGAAAAAATAGAACTGTTTGAACAAATCGTTCCTGAAAGTGGAAGAATTGAAGAACTATTTGATCATACAGAAACAGAAGAAGATACAACAGAAAGAAATGAAGATGGTCCAAAAAAGATCACAACAACAGACGACATTTCAGAATAAGCATCAAAATCACATATTTTGTGTTATGATTATAAGCGGATTAAATCAACTTATTTGAAAAGGTTGACGAAGGGAGAGGCATATGCTCAAAAAATTACAAGATCTTTTATTCGAAGAAGATGAAGATATCGAAGATGAAGAAGAGGAAGTAGTAGAAAAACCTCACAAAGTAAAACAAGTACAAAAAGAAGAAGTTGTTCAAGCACAACCTAAGGTAGAACCAAAGCCAGTTGTAGAACAAAAAACAGTGGAAGAAAAACCTGTACAACAACCAGTGGAAGAAACAAAAGCTCCATCTTTTGATTCTTTGTTTAGTGAACCTAAAGAACAAGCTAAACCTGAAAAGAAACAACTTGGTATTACTTTAGATGAAGCAAAACCAGCACCTGTTGAAGAAAAGAAGAAAGTTGAACCTACAAAGGTTACACCAATTAAGAAACCAAAACCAACACCTACAAAACCTATTGGTTATGAATTCAAACCAGTCATTTCACCTATCTTTGGTGTTGATGAAAAAGATTTAACAGCTGTAAAGAATACTGCACGTAAGTATTCAGCTCCAGAAAAGATCAAGAGTGAATCTAATGTTTCACCAATCATTTCACCAATGTATGGAACAGATTCTGAAGATTCACCAAGTTTGATTGCGGATACAGTGGAAAAGAGCGAAATCCTAGAAAAGACAGTTGGTAACGCAAAAAATTATAAGGCAGAAGATGATATTCCAGAATTTTCTTTAGATGATATTTTACTTGCGAGTGATAATGAATTCGCACAAGAAAATAAACCAGAAGAAAAAGAAACACCTGAAACACCAAATGATGAAACTTTAGTTTTAGATAAGACATTATTTCCGAGTGATGAAGGATTAGACTAATGCAGTACTATTTTATAGGAATCAAGGGGACAGGAATGTCCTCTCTTGCATGTATGTTAAAAGATCTAGGAAATGAAGTATCTGGATCTGATTTATCAAAACATTTCTTTACAGAAGTTGGATTGAATGAAAGAAATATTCCTATTTATGATTTTGATCCAAGTAATATCAAAGATGGAATGCATGTTATTATCGGGAATGCATTTCTAGAAGATTTCCCAGAAGTCATTGCGGCTAGAAGTAATTCTACATGCATCTGCGCAAGATATCATGAATTCTTAGGAGAATTCTTAAAGAATTATCATTTGATTTCTATTGCAGGCTCACATGGTAAAACAACTACAACAGGAATGATTTCTTCTGTCATGAATCTTTATAAGAAGACAGGCTATCTCATTGGAGATGGTACTGGACACTTAGAAAAAGATACAGAATATTTCTGTTTAGAATCAGATGAATTTAGAAGACATTTTCTGGCATATCATCCAGAATATGCCATTGTTACAAATGTAGAAATCGATCATGTTGATTATTTCAAAGATGAAGCAGACTATAGAAGTTCTTATGAAGAATTCGCAAAGAATGTTACAAAGGCAATGGTCATCTATGGTGAAGATAATCAAGCAAGAAAACTTAATTTAGGAAATACAAAAGTATATTGGTATGGATTAGAAGCTACAGATGATATTCAAGCAAAAAATGTTAAAGAAACAAGTACAGGTATGGAATATGATGTGTATTTTGAAGGAAACTTCTTCGCACATTTCTCTACACCACTTGTAGGTCATCATTTACTATTAAATTCTTTAGCTGTCATTGGCGTTTCTATCTTAGAAGGAATTCCTGCAGAACTCATTGAAGAAGGACTATCTCACTTTAAGGGTGTAAAGAGAAGATTTGTTGTTGAAGAACATAACGATAATATCTATATTGATGATTATGCGCATCACCCAACAGAAGTAGGCGTTACAATTGATACTGCACGTTTAAGATTTCCTGATAAGAAACTTGTAGCGGTATTTAAGCCACATAGAGCTTCCAGAGTGAAATATTTCGCAGAAGACTTTAAAAAGCAATTAGAAAAAGCAGATAAAGTATATCTCTGTGATTTTACAAGTATTGATGATAAACAAGATGGAACAGATATTGATATCACATATCTTCAAAAGATGATACCAAATTCTGTAGTTATCACAGAAGATGAAAAGGGTGCAGAAATCTTAGCCCAAGAACAACCGGCATGTTTCCTGTTTATGTCTAGTAAAGATATTTATGGACTAGCAGAAATGGTGAAAAAAATCAAATAAACAAGATGGAGGAAACTTCATCTTTTTATATTGGTTTATTAAAATTCACAAAGTAAGC
This sequence comes from Lachnospiraceae bacterium, assembly GCA_963659075.1. GTDB lineage: Bacteria > Bacillota_I > Bacilli_A > Erysipelotrichales > Erysipelotrichaceae > Bulleidia. The sequence goes on from CAVKTV010000025.1 coordinate 4,480, forward strand.
TAGTACATACTTATATTGTTATGAATTGTGTTAAGCGCTAACAAAACCTCTTGAAAATATTTTCATAATTACATATAATATGAAAAGTAGGTATAAGGAGAACATATGGACGCATTAATTTTAGATTTGGCGAATGTGTCTGCACAAATTCTTCCGATTCTTGGGGCAGTCGCACTCATATTTCTATGTATATTGTTAAAAAAAGTATGGGGCTTGATTGATACGATCAATGAATCCGTAAAGAATCTTGATCCAACAATCAAAGATGTTGAAAAGAGTATGGAAAAATTGCAGGCACCATTGGATACTGCAGTGAAGTATTCTCATTCATTGGATAAAGTACACGATAAAACAGGTGAAATGTTATCAAAAGCTACTGATTTCGCAAGTGAGAATATGAGTAAACTTCAAAGTACATTAGAAGATAAATTTAAGAATGGTGAAGAGAAAGTAGTAGAAGTGGAGGATAATGATAATGAGTGAAAATAATAATAAAAACATTGACTTCAACGATGATAAAGAACCAATTGAATCTATTGAAAAAACAGTTGAAGATTTAAAAAAGAAGATTGCGGAACTAAGTGAAGAAAAAGAAGCAGAAGCTGTTTCTGATGAAACAACTGATGCAAACAAACAAAAGATTCAAGAAATCAAAGACGCAACTGTAAATACTGTCATGACTTCTATCAATGATATTAAA
>CAVKTV010000025.1:5189-16598 GCA_963659075.1 Lachnospiraceae bacterium
ATATTAAAGAAAAAGCACAACAAGTATCTAGTGATCCAGAAGTACAAAAGACAATTGCGTATATCAAAGAAAATGCTGTGAAGGCTGTTGAAATCGCAAAAGGAAAAATCGATGAGATTTCAAAAGATCCTAAAGTGAAAGAATATAAAGAAAAAGCAGTTGAAACTTTTAAGAACGCTACGGATTCCGCAAGTAAATATGTTGATGAACATTTAGATGAAAAAACAAAAGCAGATCTTTCTAATGCATATGATACTGCTAGTAAAGCTGTTAGTGAAGGTACAAAGAAAATCGTAGTCGCTGCAGATGAATTCATCAATAAACCAGAAGTACAAGAAAAAATTACAAAAGTAAAAACAGGGGCGAATGATATTGTAGAAAAAGGAACAGACGCAATTAAGAGCTTCTTTAATAAAGAAAAGTAAGAGGGCAGGATAAATGAAACGTGTAACGATTTACGATGTCGCTAAAGAAGCTGGCGTTTCTTTGGCTACTGTATCTAGAGTTATTAATGGAAGTAATGTAGTAAAAGGTGGGACAAGAGAAAGAGTACAGGCTGCAGTTGATAAATTGGGTTATAAACCAAACGCAATCGCACAAGGTCTCGCTCTTCAAAAATCAACAACAATTGGTTTGGTTGTTCCTGAAGCATCTTTTACATATACTGGACAAATTATCAATGGTTTGATCGATGTCGCAAAGATCTATAATTACAATATCATGTTGCACACAATCACAGCTGGTATTACAGATATTTCTTCTGTGATTGAAGATATCATTAAATCTCATGTGGATGGTGTTGTAATTTATAATGATAAATTGAAGGTAGAAGAAGTAACAGAATTATCGAAATACAATATTCCAATTGTTATGATTGGAAATAAAGTGGATGGAGAAAAGATTTGTTCTGTTTATGTAGATATTGAAAAGGCAATCTATGAATTAACAAGTAAATATCTAGAAGAAGATAAAGATAAGATCGCTATCATTGAAGATCGCAAGAATCCTTATACATGCGAACAAATGATTAGTGGTGCAGAAAAAGCATTTAAACAAAGAAAGAAAAAGTTTAATGGTTTCTTAAAGATTCCTGCAGAAGATAGAACATCTTATAGTTTCCTATGTAAGCATTTAAAAGATCATCATTATGATTTGATTATCGCTAATAGAGATTCTCAAGCAATGGCAGTTATCAATGCCGCAAGAGAAAATGAAGTATCTGTTCCAGATACTACAGAAGTTGTTTGTGTTATTGATTCTAAATACAACACAGTTGTTAGACCACAGATTTCTTCTTTCTCAATTCCTAGTTATGATTTAGGTGCTGTTAGTATGAGAGTGATGACTAAGATGCTTCAAATTGAAGATGAACAAGAAGATTCTATTGAATTATCTTATCTATTTACACCTAGACAATCTACGAAAGATTGACAAATCAAACAAGTTCTATAAAATAAACATGGCGAAGAAAAGGACAAGTAGTCTTGATATATCTGTATAGAGAAATCCTGGTTGGTGAAAAGGATAGAGATATGTGAATGATGAATACACCTTGGAGCTTTTTATCTCAAAAGGTAAAACGAAGCGACCGCGTTATGGTCATGATAAGAGTGTACACGTATTGTGTAAACTAAGGTGGTACCGCGCTTACTAGCGTCCTTAGATTTGAGGACGCTTTTTTATATGGCGTTCTAGAAAAAAAGGAGAACGGAAATGGAATTTATTGATGAATTAAAATGGAGAGGTCTTGTGAAAGATGTCACTGACTATGATGGTCTAGTGAATGCATTAAAAGGAAATGTAACTGTTTATTGTGGATTTGATCCAACAGCGGATTCTTTACATGTAGGTCATCTTCAACAAATTATCTTATTAAGAAGATATCAAGATGCTGGACATACTCCAATTGCCTTATGTGGTGGTTTTACAGGTATGATTGGTGATCCTAGACCAACTACAGAAAGAAAGTTATTAACACATGAAGAAGTACTTTATAACGCAGAATGCATTAAGAAACAATTAAGTAAATTCTTAAAGTTTGAAGGTGACAATGCCGCAATCATGGAAAATAACAATAACTGGTTGGGTGAAATGTCATTATTAGACTACTTAAGAGATTATGGTAAATTGTTTAATATTGCCTACATGTTACAAAAAGATACAATCAAGAAGAGATTAGATTCTGGTTTATCTTATACAGAATTCTCTTATACGATCTTACAAGCAATGGATTTCTTGCATTTGTATAAAGCACACAATTGTCAGATCCAAATTGGTGGTTCTGATCAATGGGGCAACTTAACAAGTGGTATGGAACTCATTCGTAAAGTAGAAGGTGATGAAGCGAAAGTTTGGGGCATCACTTCACCATTAATTACAAAGAGCGATGGTTCTAAGTTTGGTAAGTCAGAAGGTAAGAATATCTGGTTAGATCCTGAAAGAACAAACGCATATGAATTCTACCAATTCTGGTTGAATACACCAGATACAGATATCGTTGATTATCTCAAACGTTTATCTTTAAGATCACCTGAAGAAATCGAAGCGTTAGCTAAGTGTGTAGAAACACAACCAGAAAGACGTGAAGCACAAATTGCCTTAGCTGAAGAATTAACAACAATGGTGCATGGTGCAGATGGTCTAGCGACTGCTAAGAAGATTACAGAAACATTCTTCCATGGTGATATTATGTCTTTATCCGTAGAAGAAATGAAAGCAGGTCTATCTGATGCAAAGAAGTTTTGTGCAGAAGATGGTATGTTATTGATTGATGCGTTGGTTGGTGCAGAAGTTGCCAAGAGTAAAGGGGAAGCAAGACGTCTTATCCAACAAGGTTCTATTTCTGTCAATGGTGAAAAAACTACAGATCTAGAAAAGAAATTGAATCAAAGTGAAGCAGTGAATAAAGAATTCACAATCTTGAAAAAAGGTAAGAAGAATTACTTTGTCATTACATTCTAATAGGATTGTCTAGAAGGAAGTGAAAGCTTTCTTCTTTTCATGTTATAATCTAATGCGAGGTTTGAAATGAAGAAATTATCAAAGGTAATACTCGTATTTGTTTTGTTTCTATTTGGCTGTTCTACAAAGACAACATCAACAGAAACAAATGAAAAATATGAAGAATATCAAACATACTATGAAATATTAATGGCAAATAGAAAATTTGATGAATCTACAAGTCATTTTGATATTGCTTTAGAAATGAGTCAGATTCCAGATGGTTCGTATCGTTACGCAATTGTAGTCGATAATGCTCAGATTGCGATGTATGATGTTGTGATGATTGCCATTGAAGATAACACTAAATATGAAGATGCCACAAAGATGATGCCTTCCCTAGGAATCTTTGAAAGTACATCAAATTTGATACCAGGACAAGTCAATATTGATCAAGGTTACGCAAAAGGATTAGCGATGAGCGGGGAATGTGATAAAGATAATGTTGATCTACAAATCTTAGTTCAATATAAAAATGCAAAGCGCACAAAAACAACAAGAGAATTCTTTTCGTATCATTTAGATACAGAAGGATATGAATACCAAACAGTAGAGAAGGAGTAAGTATGAGTGATAAAACAAAAAATAAAGTGAAGAATGGTTTTATTGCGGGTTCTTTGACTTCTTCCGCAGGCGTATTTGTTTCGAAGTTAATTGGAATGTTTTATATTGTTCCATTCAAACAAATCGTTGGCCAAGCAAATCTCTCTTATTATTCAGCTGCATATACATACTATAACGTTTTATTACAAATTTGTTCTGCTGGATTACCTTTTGCGATAGCTGCTATTGTAGCCAAATACGCAAACAAAGATGACTATAAAACAGTATTATTAGTTAGAAAGCTTTCTACAGCGATTTTAATGGTATCTGGTTTTGTGATTTCATTGCTATTTATATTGATATCTACACCTCTTGCGCAATCTGTATTAGGTGCACACGCAACAGATACAGATATCATTAAGATGCGAAATACATTTGTGATTTTGTCACTAGCTTTATTCATTGTTCCTGTTGTGTATTCATATCGTGGATATTATCAAGGAATGAAAGAATTAAAGTTATATGCAGATACACAAATTACGGAACAGTTCGCTAGAGTTGTATTCTTGTTGGGTGTTGGTGCCATTGTTGTATATGTATTTCATATGGATCAAATTTTAGGTATTTATGCGGCGGTATTAGGTACGAGCGTAGGTGCGATATTTGCGCTCATACAGTTGATGTATTTTGATCATAAACATGCTTCAAAGATACAAAAGCTTGCGGAAGAACAAGTCACAAGATCAGAAGATAAATATTTTATTCTAAAAGAATTTTTTGTTTTCTCAATACCATATTTATTAGTTTCCATTCTAGGAAACTCACAAACATTGATCAATACACAATTCTTTATTCCAGTTGCGACAAAATTAGGAATGAATTATGATCAAGCAAAATTGATTTATTCTATCATTGAAACAAACTGTGATAAATTAACTTCTATTCCACAAGTATTATCGATTGGTTTTTCTGCGGGAATTGTTCCTTATATGACAATATCGTTAGAGAATCATGATTATAAAGGATTGAATATTAATATTGAAGATTGTTTAGATACAGTTTTATATATTGGTTTACCTGTTTGTTTTGCGATGGCTTCATTAGCGGAACCAATTTATTATATTATGTATGGCGCAAGTGAATTGGAGTATGGTGTGATTTGTTTACAGTGGTCTGCATTACTAGGACTATGTACTACTTTAACACCAATCTGTAATTCAATGATGTTAACGCTAAGATTCCGAAAACAATCTATTTTCTATTTATTCTGTGGATTTGCGGTCAAGTGTATTACTTTTTATCCTTTGATGGCAATCATGGGCTATACTGGCGCAATCGTTTCTAGTTGTTTATGTTCCGCAACCATTATTATTTGTTCTTTATTAAAAATCAGAAAAGAGTTTTCTGTGAAGTATCGTAGAATTTGCAAGCGTACGATTCGTATGATGATTTCTTGTTTTGCGATGAATGGCGTATATGCATTATGGAATATGTTTGGACCAAGTTGGACAAGTGGAGGAAGAATCGTTTGTTTGATTGAACTGGCTATCGTTGGTAGTTTAGGAATCGTTGTATATGTTCTTACAAGTGATATGATGAAATTACCAAAGGCAGTTTTCCATGTTTCATTGAAATCTATGATCAATCGTGTATTACATAGGAGTGCAGCATGAGATTAGATAGAATGTTAAGTAACGCACATGTTGGAACAAGATCACAAGTCAAAAAGCTTGTGAAAGACAAACGTGTCAAAGTAAATGGAATGATTGCGAAAACTTCCAGCATGCAGATTGATGAAAACAATGATGAAGTAACTGTAGATGAACAATATGTTTTATATGAAGAACATATGTATTTGATGTTGCATAAACCTGCAGGATACATTAGTGCCACAGAAGGTAGAGTGCCAACTGTCATGGATCTGATCTATGAAGATAATAATGGGCTATTTCCTTGTGGTAGATTAGATAAAGATACAGAAGGTCTATTATTGATTACAAATGATGGCCCATTAGCACATGTATTATTATCTCCAAAACATCATGTTGAAAAAGAATATTATGTAGAACACGCATTAGAAATGAGTGAAGATGACATTCATCGTTTAGAAACGGGTATTACTTACAATGGAGAAACATATAAACCCGCAAAAGTAGAACTTTTAACACCAACTTCTTGTAATCTTACAATTACAGAAGGAAAGTATCATGAAATTAAATTCATGTTTCAAGCTTTGGGTGATAAAGTTACATATTTAAAACGTTTAAGAATGAAAAACCTGGTTCTAGATGAAAAACTAAAACCAGGGGAATATCGTTATTTAACAGAAGAAGAAATTGAAGATCTCAAAGCAAGTGAACAGTGATATCTTTTGGTAACTTCCAGATACCATCTTTGGCATATTGTTTTAAGAATGTAATGACTTGTTGTGTTAATTCATTCGGTGTAGAAGAACCACTTGTTATCGCAATGCGGTTCTTTTCTTTTACCCATTCTTCTTTTAGATCTTTGATAGAATCTATTAAATATGCTTCTTTGATACCTGAAGCTAATGCAATTTGTTTTAATTGATTGGAATTATTACTTCTAGCATCACCAACAACGATCAATACATCTGTATCTTTTAGATTCATAACAGCTTCTTGACGCACTCGTGTCGCATTACAGATTTCTTTTGCGACTTTTGCCTCAGGATACTGTTTTAAACAAGCTTCTACGATTTTAGATGTATCTAAGATGGAAAGTGTCGTTTGATTTGTAATTAAAACATTTTTAAGACCAGTAATGTTTTGGACATCTTGACTACATGTGATAAGATGTACACGCTTGGAAAGGGAAACTGTTCCTTCAGATTCTGGATGTCCTTTTTTTCCAATATACAAAACATCGCCATCTTGTGCGATATGTTGTTTGACTAAGTCATGTGTTTTGATGACATCTAAACAAGAAGCATCTACAACTTTCAAACCTTTTTGAATGGCTTTCTGTTTTACATCATCACTAATACCATGTGCAGTAAAGATGACAATACCAGAATCAATCTGATCTAAAAGTTCACTTCTTGTTTTGCCTGGATCTTCTACAAAGCGGATGCCAATAGCTTTACAGGCATCAACAACATATTGATTGTGAACGATCATACCAAGCATATATACGGGCGTATCAGGATTTTCTTCAGCAGTTGCACGTGCTATCTGAATCGCACGAACAACACCCTGACAATATCCACGTGGAATAACAGATATAATTTCCATAAAGATACCTCACTTACAGGATATTCCTGTATAATCAATTATAGGTGATAATATGAAAAAATTTGAAGATTTTAATTTAAAAGAGTATACAAAAAAGTTTATTGAATTAAACAATTTCACACAACCAACACCAATTCAAGAAGAAGTCATTCCAAGTGCGATTCGTGGAAAAGACATTATTGGATTAAGTGCTACAGGTTCTGGTAAAACACATTCTTATTTGATTCCAATCTTAGAAAAGATTGATTTTGAAAATGAAGATTGCCAAGCTGTTATTACAGCACCTACTAGAGAATTAGCTGCACAAATCTATGAAATGGCAAAAGAAATGGCACAAGTCAATGATACGATCAGAGTTTCTTTGTTTGTTGGTGGACAAGATCGTGATAAAGACATTGAAAAGTTAAAGAAACAACAACCTCATATTGCGATTGGTACACCTGGTAGAATCAAAGATTTATTTTTAAATGCTGGTGCTTTAAGAATTGATAAAGCTGATATTTTAGTTGTTGATGAAGCTGATATGACATTAGAATATGGTTTCTTAGATGAAATTGACGCATTTGCCGGAAGAATGAGTGAATCTTTACAAATGATGGCTTTCTCTGCCACAATGCCAGATCAATTAAAACCATTTATTAAGAAATACATGCATCATCCAGTAACATTCCAAATTGGAGAAGCAGTACGTTTTAATCCTGATATTACACATGTATTGGTACCTTGTTACCACCATTCTTTTGCGGAAACGATTCTATCTATTTTACCTGGATTCCAACCTTATGTTTGTTTGATATTCGCAAATACAAGAGTAGAAGCTAGTAAGATTGCGGAAGAATTAAGAAGTCATGGAATGAGTGTATCTGAAATTCATGGTGATCTAACAAGTAGGCAAAGAAAACAATCAATGAAGAGTATTGCCTCTGGCGAAAATACATATGTTGTCGCTACAGATTTAGCAGCTCGTGGTATTGATATTGCGGAAGTTACACATGTTATATCATGTGGTTTCCCAAATGACTTAGAATACTATGTACATCGTGCAGGTAGAACAGGTAGAGCTGGTTCTAAAGGTATGTGTTTTGCGTTATATCATGAAGAAGATGATGCCGCAATTCGTTCTTTACAAAAACGAGGTATTCATTTCGAACATCGTAGATATAAAAACAACACTTGGGTAGATCTAAGAGGATACGGTCAAAAGTATCAAAGAAAAGATGATACGGAATTAGATAAGAAGATTGCGATGGTTTATAACAATAAAAAGAACACACGTGTAAAACCAGGCTATAAGAAAAAGAGAAAGAACGCTATCGCTAAGATCTATCAAAAGAAGAAGAGAGAAATGATTCGCTCTAAGATTAGAGAAGAAAAGAAAGCGATGTATAAAGAAAGAGCTAGAAAAGAAAGAGAAGGCTTAGAATGATCATTGGTTCTCATGTACAAATGAAAGCGGATCAATATTTAGAAGGTGCTGTTCTAGAAGCACTTTCTTATGGTGCAAATGCGCTCATGTTATATACAGGTGCTCCTCAAAATACAAGAAGAGTAGATATAAATAAAATGCATATAACAGGAGCTCATGAACTATTAAAAACACATGATATTCCATTAGATAGAATGATCGTACATGCACCATATATTATTAATCCAGCAAATTCCGTGAAGCCAGAAGTAGGCGAACTTGCAGTTTCATTTTTAGAACAAGAAGCAATTCGTACAAAAGCCATAGGTGCAAAATACATGGTTTTACATCCTGGTTCTTATACAACAACTGATCTACAAACTGGTATTTCTACAACAATCGAGCACTTAAATGAAACACAGATTCCAGATGATATTGTGATTTGTTTAGAAACGATGGCAGGAAAAGGTAGTGAAATTGGATATCAATTTGAACAATTAGAACAGATTCTTTCCAATCTAAAACAAAAAGATAACTATGGTATTTGTTTAGATACTTGTCATATCTCAGATGCAGGATATGATGTATCAGACTTTGATTCTGTATTAGATGAATTTGATCATGTAATTGGATTAAAACATTTACATGTCATTCATCTAAATGATTCTAAAAATCCTAGAGGTGCTAGAAAAGACAGACATGAAAATATAGGAAAAGGAACAATTGGACTAGAAACATTAAAAGCAATCGCACATAATCCAAGAATTTCTCATATTCCTAAGATCTTAGAAACACCATACATTGATGGAAAACCACCATACAAAGAAGAAATACAATTATTACAAAAATAAAACAACCTCAGGACTATTCTTGAGGTTGTTCTTCATCTGTAGTAGATTCAGAATTATCTTCTGTGGATTGTTCTGGATCTGTTTGTGTTTCTTCACTCGGTTGTACTTCAGATTCTGTAGTAGCTTCAGGAGTTTCTTCCGTAGTAGAAGTAGTATCTAAGGTAGAAGAAGGTGTTTCTTCTACTTTTTTGCTTTCTTGTTTTAAAGTATAAACAACAACTTCAGCAGGTTGTAAGAAACGTACATCTTGTTTAACAGTACCTGTACCATTTGTGATATCTAATGTAAATGCGTTATCAATTGTATGGATACCTCTGAGATATTTAACAGCGTAGGTTGGTTCATACATTGATGAAAAGAAAAAGTTTGTTTGACCACCTAAAGAGTGTCCAGCTAAGAAGTAATCTGTTAGATCTGTAGGGACTTCATTAGCAGTATCAGGTGTATGACATATCGCAAATACATAGGAATTCTGTGATACATTCGCATACGCTCCAGAAATATCTTTGATTCCATCAACACCATTATCTAAACCAACTAATGTAATAAATTGTGATCCATTTTTATGAATCTGGTAAGAAGTATTCTGCATAACTTCAAAATCACTGTCAGAATAAATTTGATTCACAGCATTTTTCATTACTTCACTAGAATCATCAATATCTCCATATACCGCAAACTTTCCATACTTCGCTTTGATATTAGAAAACGCAGTAGAAATGATAGAATTCATTTCCTCTGTAATCGTTACATCATCTCCATAAATATCTCCACCAAATATCACAACATCAGCACCACTGTTATTGATTGTTTCAACAAGTTTATTTAAACGATCTTCATCCATAAAGATTCCATATTTTAAATCTGAGAAGAATACTATATTCATGTTATTTAATTGTTCAGGGATCTTTTCATCTGTAATCGTTTCTTTTCTTGTAACAAATCTAGCTGGAGCAACAAAGAAAGAATCAACTAATAAAAATATAACTAAAAATAATATAATGACGATGATTCCAAGAACCTTCGTTATTTTTTTCATAACTTAATACCTACCATGTAGTTATAATGATACCACATTATATTTAACTTTTTTGTGTTAGAATGATGTAGGGTATTTATGTTTGATGCAAGTTATATCATACAATTAGACGCTTTGATACAAAATGGTGTTGCGACAAAAGGGGCAATCTCTTTTATGAAAAAATTAGAAGAGGAAAAAATGCCATATGTCATTATTACAGAACAATCTGGAAGAATTAGAGATCATATCGCAGATTATTTTATAGATAGAGGATTCCGTTATATCAAACCATCCTCTATTTATACAAGTAGTATGGCTTGTACAGATTATATTCATATTCGTTATCCTAAAATGAGTAAAGCTGCTTATTTAGGTGGCGCAGGAATCAAAGAAGCATTGGATAAAGGAAAGTATCAGATTACATTTGATCATCCTGATTTTGTTTTGTTAGGTATGAATAAAAAAAGCACATATTATGATTATTCTAAGATTGCCTTAGCGATTAGAGATGGTGCTTTACTTGTATCAACGGATAATAGAGAAGTTCAAGTCGTAGATGGATTAAAAATGATAGGGAATGCATCTATTGTGAAAATGATAGAACATTCTACAAATCAAAAAAGTATTACATTTGGTAGAGGATGTGAAAATCTATTATTGATGACAAAATTATTCATGCAGAAAGAAAATATACTTTTCATAGGAAATGACTTTCAAAGAGACATCGTTCCTGCAATCAATTGCGAATTTACAACTGTATTTGTTACAGAAGGAAGATCGATTGAACAATTAGGAATGACTGAAAAATATCACCCAGATTACATCGTAGAAGACCTATATGGTTTAACAAAATAGGAGAACATATGTTATTAGCAATTACACACGAAAACAATCAAGTATTCCAACACTTTGGAAGATGTCCATCATTTGTGATTTGTAACATCAATGAAAACAAAGAAGTCATTGATAAAAGAATCATTCAATGTGATGGTGTAGGTCATGGGGCACTTGTACAATTCTTAAAAAACTTAAATGTAGATGAAGTTATCTGTGGTGGACTAGGACTACCAATGTATAACAAACTCACACAAGAAAATATCAAAGTATATGGTGGTGTACAAGGTACAATTGATGAAGTATTAGAAGATTACTTAAACGATACTTTAGACTATGATCCAAACGCAGCACAAAACCATGGTGGTTGTCATCATCATGATCATCAACTTCTTTCATAAATATGAAAATATTCAAACTTAGTTTTCACATAAACTAAGTTTTTTTATGATAAACAAGCCACTCCCTTATTGACATATATATATATATATACCTAAAATT
>CAVKTV010000026.1:0-9158 GCA_963659075.1 Lachnospiraceae bacterium
TTACAGTACAGATACACACTTTAATGAGATTGGTGCGTTTGTTGCATCTCAAACAGTTCTATCCGCAATAACAGGCAAAAAAGATTCTTTAGATAAAGTGAAGTTTAATGTAATCAATGAAAACTATTCTGGGGATTTGGCGGCTTTATGTGAAATGCAAGACATCTTCAATGAAGATACACAATATCAAATAGATACAAGTACAATTGATACAACAAAAAAATCAGATAAGAGAGTATTGATCATTGGCGATTCATTTGCGGATGTACTTCAACCATTATTATCTAATTACTTTGCGGATGTACAAGCAGTAGGTGTATGGTCTTATCATATGTATGATTTAGATAGTTATGCACCTGATGTCGTGATATGGGAAAACGCTGAAAGATATACAGATCGTTTTGGTTGGATCAATATCACAAAAGGTTAATAGCTGAAGGAAGTATGAATGATTCGTACTTCTTTTTTGATTGTGTAACCAAATAGAAAGTGCCATAATTACTTCTAATATTTGGAGGCAATGCATATGAAACTCTTAGTCATAGGTACAAAAGGAAGAATTGAGAAATATACACCTGATGAAACAAAATACAAAAAGTATGAAATCGTTTATGTTTCTCCATCTGCGAGTGATGAAGAAATACTCGAAGTGGGAAAAGATGCAGATTTTATACTAGTAGATGCGATGGGAAAAGTATCTAGAAATGTGATTGAACAAATGCCGAACATAAAGATGATTCATTCAGAAGGTGTTGGATACCAAGGAGTTGATGTACAAGCGGCTACTGAAAAAGGTATCTATGTATGTAATTGTAAAAGTATGAACGCTACTGCTGTTGCGGAACAGACAGTATTGTTAATGTTGGGATTATTGAAAAATGTAATCCAAGGCAATGAAAGTGTTAGAAATGGAACACAGATTCAAACAAAAGAAGCGTATATGTTAAGCGGAAACTTAAAAGAATTGAGTGAATGTACAGTTGGGTTGATTGGATTTGGTGATATCGCACAAGCAACTGCGAAGTTATTGAACGCTTTTGGTGTGAAAGTCATCTACTATAAAAGAAATCCAGAATCTGAATCTGTAAATCAAGCCTTACATGTTCAATACAAATCTTTGGATCAATTATTAAAAGAAAGTGATATTGTAAGTTTACATCTTCCAGTCACTAATCAAACAAGATACATGGCCAATAAAGTATTCTTTCAAAAGATGAAATCTGATGCTTATTTCGTGAATACATCTAGAGGTGAATTGGTTGATAATCATGATTTGATTTGGGCATTAGAAAATAATCTGATCTTAGGTGCAGGATTAGATACGATTGATGGTGAACCAATTCAAAAAGATAATCCATTATTAAATGTATCAAAAGCTGTAGATCAAAAACTATTGTTGAGTTGTCATATTGGTGGAATCACAGGTGCTTCTTTTAAACGTGGATATGAAATGGTTTGGTCAGATTTTGAGAAGGTAAGTAGAGGAGAAAAACCAGATCATTGTGTTAATCGTTAATAAATGATGTTAGATAAACTGGAATACAAAAAATATCTTTATCTTTTGATAAATCTTTTGTATGAATAATGTATCTATTTAAAATTCTACTTGAAAACTTCTTTGTGAATTTATCTAATGATGCATGTGATTTGTAAGCAGATGATTTTACTTCAATAGGACATATTTTGTTCTTTTTGGTGATAATGAAATCAATTTCGAAATTTCGCTTTTGTACTTCATTGTAAAAAGTGTAATAAAATAATTCATTGCCAGAAGAAGCTAAAGTTTGGGCAACAACATTTTCAAACAAATATCCTAGATTAGAGGATAAGTTGTTGTTTAATAACTTTTCATAGATGATATTGTCAGTAAAATCTTTATCTTTAAATTGCATGGTTACAAATAAACCAGTATCAGCCATATAGATTTTATATTTATTTAAGTCTTTATATGCTGATAAACCAATATCTGGATCATTTGCGTGATAAGCAAGATTCACAACTTTTGAATCTTTTAATTCTGATATCAAACTTAATAAAGTATCATCAGTTGTATTATAAGAATTGATTACTTTTTGAATCTGAAATCCCTTTGAATTCTTGTTGAGTTGAGAAGAAATTGCTTCAAAAATAAGACTGAGTCGGCCAGTAGGATCAATCTTTCTGAAATCATCTTCGTATAGACTGATAATATTTCTTTTTACTTCATCAACTTTTTGGAAATTGTAAGTATCAACGTATGCTTCAACTGCTTGTGGCATACCACCAATTAACATGTAAAGTCTAAAGTCTTTCATAAGCTTTCTATTTAAAGCATCACCAAGTGACTTTTTTGAATCATAGAATGATCTGAGAAGTGGAAATGTTGTTGCGTCGCCTAAAGCCCATAAAAACTCCTCATAATCCATTGGATACATCGTAATCTTTCTTTCTTCACTTGGAATTAAGATGTTTTGGACATTCTTTTTTATAGATATTAAAGAACCAGTTTCTATATAATCATAACGACCATCTTTTACAAGAGTTTTAATAGCTTGACGTGCTTTAGGGCAAAGTTGTACTTCATCAAAAACAATCAAAGAATTTCTGATTTTTAAATCAACGTGGAAATAAAACATTAGCATAGAAAAGAAAGAATTTAAATTAGACATATCATCAAATAGATTGGATACATCTTGCGATACAACTGAAAAATCAATGATTATATAAGATTGATATGTTTCTTTCGCGAATTCCTCAACAATGGTAGATTTTCCAACTCGTCTAGCACCTTCAATTAATAAAGCAGTTTTTCCATTTGATTCATTTTTCCATTTTATTAATTGATTGTATATTTTTCGTTTGAATATCATAAAAAACATCCTTTCTAGATATATTATACTGAATTTCCGCAATGAAGAAAATATCAAAATACTGAATTTCCGCACTAGAAAAATATACAAAATACTGAATTTCCGCACCAGAAAAATATACGAAATGCTGAATTTCCGCATTATAGATAATATTTGCTAGTAATGCGATATGAAACTAATGGTGCGATAAACAAATATCCTTTAAAATATTGATATGCATAAAAGTTAGTTTCTTTTGTTTTTTTGGAGGTAAGGATCATGAGTGAAGTATTACAAACATTAGTAAATCATACAGATATTGATTTCAAACAACTTACAAGGAATATTCTTAATTCTTATCTCAATTCTGCATCAGAAGAAGATATGAAGATTGTTTCATTATTGGATGATCATTTAAGTGTTATTGGAACTGGAAAACAAGAATTCTATAGAACGTTAGATGAGTTTTTACAATCTTTTAGTATAGATGTACAACAAAGAGAAAAAGTACATTTTGAATGGAAAAATTTTGAACAAGAAGAACTGATTTTAGATGATCATTATGTACTTGTTTATGGAAAGGTTCTCATTCTTGGTGTATTTGATAGTGGATCTGTTGTTGTGGATATGGATACTCGCTTTACGATCTTATATGGACTGAAAGATGGTATGTGGAAAGTGATGCATATCCATCATTCTGTGCCAGATAAAGAACAAATGGAAAATGAAGAATTCCCTCGTACATTAGGGAATCAAATAGAACAATCAAAATCTGTTTTTAATGTATTATCAAGAAACTTTAAGAATGTTTATTTAGTAAATCTAAAGAAAAAGAAAGCAAAAGTATTAAAGTTTGAAACAAAATATATTCAACTTCCTGAAATGGATGAGAAACAAGAATGTGATTATGATGACTTGATTGTTCCTTGGATACATACATTGGTCCATCCAGATGATAGAGAAATGTTATTGCGTGCATTAAGTATTGAAAACTTACAAGATCAACTTTCTTACCATGAAGAATATATTGGAAATTATCGTAGTATCGCAAATGGAGAAATTCGTTATTACCAATATAACGTAAGTAAAATGGATGATGAGGCAAACACAATCATTTTAGGTTTTCAAAATATTGACGCAATCATTGAAGAACATCGATTGGTAGAAGCGAAACAACGTGAGAAGGAAGAAGCTCATCAAAAGGAACTCATTGCCGAAAAGGAACGCGCAGATCATGCGAATGCTGCTAAGACAGAATTCTTGATGCGTATGTCTCATGATATCCGAACACCAATCAATGGCATCATGGGTATGTTAGATATAGAAGATAAGTATTCGGAAGATACAAAGAAATTAGCTGAATGTAGAGGAAAAATCAGAGAAGCTTCTAATATACTATTAGATTTGATTAATGAAGTTTTAGATATGAGTAAACTTGAATCAGGAGATATCATTCTTGATTCTGTTCCTTTTGATTTAATGAGTATCTCAAAAGAAGTCTATTATTCATTGAAAAAGCAGGCAGATGATAAAGATATTACAATCATTCAAGATCATTGTGATGTAAAGGAAATACGTTTAGTTGGAAGTGCAGTGCATTTGAAGAGAATCATGATGAATATTATCGGTAACGCAATCAAATACAATAAAGATCATGGAAAAATTTATATTACTTGTAGAATTTTAGAAGATGATGGAAATATCGCAAAGCTACAATTTAAGTGTCGTGATACGGGTATTGGTATGAATCGTGAATTCCTAGAACATGTTTTTGAACCATTCACGCAAGAAAATACTTCTTCACGTACAAAATATTCTGGTACAGGACTTGGTATGTCTATCACAAAAAGTATTGTCGATAAGATGGGTGGAACCATTCATGTAGAAAGTACAAAAGAAGTAGGAACTACTTTTGATGTTTTGATTCCATTTGAAATAGATCATTCTAAAACAGATGTATTACCTAAAGAAGAAAAAGAATATTCAATCAAAGGAATGCATATTCTTCTTGTAGAAGATAATGAATTGAATATGGAAATTGCGAAATTCTTGTTGGAAGAAAGAGGTGCTCATGTTATAGAAGCTTGGAATGGAAAAGAGGCAGTAGATCTATTCATGGCTTCAGATAATATTGATTGTATTTTAATGGATGTGATGATGCCTGTCATGGATGGCTATTCCGCAACAAAAACCATCCGTAAATCAGAACGTTCTAACGCAAAAACGATTCCAATCATCGCAATGACAGCCAATGCATTTGCGGAAGATAAACTCATAGCAATGCATACTGGAATGAATGCACATATTTCTAAACCTTTAGAACCTAAAATCGTAGTTGAGACAATTGTGAAGTGTGTTGAAAAATAATCTTGCTAAGTTGAAACAATAGAAAAGGCGGTAAACCCGCCTTTTAAAGAGAAATTTAGAAAAACATTATATAGTAGATTGGAACATAAGTGATTTTTCCTTTTGAGAATATATTCCGTTCATTAGAAACAACATATGCTTTTTTGATATTGTATTCTTCATTACTTACAAACTGATTCAGAGCACTATGAATTGTATAATCTTTGCCAGATTTCACTTCAATTGGAACAGTAGATAAACTAGCATAATCATCAATTAAATAGTCTACTTCTCCTTTACTTCGATTATCGTAGTAATAAAGTTTATGCCCATGTGCACATAACTCACTAGCGACTAAAGTTTCGTAAACAGATCCTAAGTTTATACTGCGTTGGTCATCTAAAATAGCCCGAATATTAGTGTTATATAAAATACTAGTTAGAATTCCTACATCATTTAAATATAGTTTGATTAGATTTTTTCCACATGATTCAATCAGAGGAAATTTAGGCGTTGATATCGCTTGAACACCTAATGTAATACCAGCACTAATTAGGTAATCAAATTCATCGGAATAGTTATTGAAAGTTTTTCCGCGTTTTCCTTCAATATCTTTTACAACAATTCTCTTCTTTTTGTTTTCCATATTAGAAGGAACTAAGTCAAAAATACGTTTGATTTTTAATTTGTGGTCTGCATCGTATTTTGATGCATCCATTCCATAATATTCATGAATTTCATTTTGGATTTCACGCACCTTTGTAATATTTTTTTCTTTCAAATAAACATCAACAGCTTCTGGAAGGCCGCCAACGAGAAGGTATTTTTTGAGGTAGTCCATCATTTTGTTGTGGGTGGATTCATCTAATGATTCTAATCGATTGAATTTTTCTTTTAGAATTTGGATTGTTAATTCATTCATACCATTTGCGTAAAGAAATTCTTCAAAATCTAATGGGTACATACGAACTTGTCGAATACTTCCCATTGGAATAGATGTTGTTTGAGATAATGTAACACCTAACAAGGATTCACTCGCAATAAAAGTAAATCGATTATCTTGTGATAAGAATTTGAGTAAAGTAAGTAGTTGGGGATATGCTTGAATCTCATCAATAAAAACAAGAGTATTTTCTTTGGATTGCATTTTGTCACCATGTGACATACTCAGTTGTAAATAAAAATCATCAATGGTAGAAACATTCGCATATAATTTTTCGCCAATGGAATCTTCAATCATGTTGATTTCAATGAAATTTTCGTAATACTTTTTTCCAACGTGACGAATAATATATGTTTTTCCAACTTGTCTTGCGCCATCAATTAATAATATTTTTTGGGAATTGCTTTTCAGATGTTCTTCAATAAGTTTCTCTATTTTTCTGTATAACATAGGTGCCTCTGACTTTTCGATATAATTCTAACTATAAAGCTATGACTTTTCAATATAAAATGGTTCTAAAAACTATGACTTTTCAACATGAACTTTACATGAAATTCATGACTTTTCAAATGTTATCGCGAATATTAAAATTGTTTGGAGTTTTCTTTTATTAGATAGTATAGATGACAAAAGGAGAACACACCATTCCGTTTGTTGCTTGGTAGTGATGCAGTGAAAGTAGTAAGTGGTTCGTTAAATGCTCGATTAGAAGAAATAGAAACATGGAAAGAAGAATCTAATAAAACGGATTATTAAAGAATGGATTTTGTTTGGATTTCTTGTACAATACATTCATGAAGAAAATCGTAGAACCAAGTTATTCAGAAATATTAAAAGAGATATCAATTAATGATATGAGCGGATATCGTTTTGATAATTTTGAATATAAAGATGAAGAATTAGAAGATGATTACAAACAATTAGAATTCTATGAATGTGAGTTTAAAAATATTACAATTCATAAAACAATGACATCTTGTTTGTTCGCAGATGTGATATTTGATCATTGTGATTTTTCGAATGCATGTTTTGAGGAATCTGTATTTCGTAGATGTGTCTTTCAGAATTGTAGAATGACAGGGATTGATTTATCTGCATGTTCTTTTACGGATGTGAAAATCATGCATTCACAATGTACGTTAATTAACATGAATGCATCAAAGTGGAATCGTTGCGAATGGAATCAATGTATCTTTCAAGATGGTTCTTTGAGTTCGGTACAATTAAAAGATGTCAATGTCTTAGAATGTGATTTTAGCCATTGTGAAATTAATCAAACACCATTACAGGGAATGGATTTGTCTACAAGTAGAATCAATGATATTGCGGTATTGCCTGAAAATCTTAGAGGTGTAATTGTAAATGAAGAACAAGCAATTGTATTAGCTGGCTTATTAGGAATTGTCGTTAAGTGATTCTTTCACAAACATTTCACAAATTAAACATAGAACTAACACAAGTAATTTGTATTATATAGATACTCCAAAAGAGTTAATTTCTTTCCCTCCTAACAATAGGATGAAAAAGGTCTGTGATATGCAGATCTTTTTTCATACATTTTTTTTGTTTTGTATATCTAAAAATAATGAATGATTTTGTAAAATAATAACGGAAAAAAGGAGAAGAAACATGATTCAACATATATTGATTTTTTTAGGATTATCAATTGATGGTTTTATTGTCATGATGAATAAAGGTGCACAACTTAGAAATCTAAATGGTAAAAAGATTATTCTTTATGCATTGGAATTTGCGGTAGTTGCGACTGGAATGTTCATGTTGGGATATTTGGTGAGTGAACCATTTGTTATGAGCATTGAACGTGCAAGAATTGAAGTCATGATTGCGGCATTGATTGTTTTCTTTATTGGAACATTATCAATTGTGAAATCTAAAATGAATAAAGGATTTGAAGAAAGATTAGATGATGCATTTGATTGGAAAACGTTACTTAGAAAAGCATTATATACAAGTGTAGATACGTTTTTTATTGGAGCTGCATATGGATTTTTATCTGTGGCAGCGATGAATGCAGCTGTGATTTCTTTTGCGATTACATTTTTAACTGTGTTAAGTGCTTTGATTATCGGTTATAATTTAGGAGCGAAGTATCAAAGAATTGCGGGTATGATTGGTGGCGCACTTTTGGTATTCTTCGGCATCTTTTTGATAACTGTTTATGTAGTGATGAGGTAATTATGGAATATCATAAAAATCTCATGAAGATATCTTTGGCAGAGAATTTAAGACAACTGATGGTAAAACGTTTGTTTGAAAAAATAACGATCAAACAAATCTGTGATGAAACAGGTGTTATTCGTGCCACGTTTTATAACTATTTCAGTGATAAATATGATTGTTTGAATTGGATCATTTATCATGACATTGTTGAAAACGCAAAAGATTCAGTAGCGAGTGGTGAATTCGATAAGGCTTTGACAGATTCTTTACAGATATTGTTAGAGAATAAAGAGTTCTATAGAATTGCATATCATGTTACTGGTCAAAATAGTTTTGAAGATATGATTCGTGATAACTTAAGAATATTAGTATTACAATTTTTGGAAAGATATCGTAAACAAGATTATCTTCCACAATATTCAAATGAATTATTAAGCAGATATTATGCGGAATCTTTAGCTTTGAATATTCGTATGTTTGTAAATGATATTGGTGGATCAAGAAGCGTTGAAGAAACAAAACAAATGACACTAGATTTAATGAAGAATTCGTTCTTTGATTTCGTGAAATTAAAAGAAGTCAAATGAATGAGTTCTTTTTTTGGAGATGAAGATGAAT
Source organism: Lachnospiraceae bacterium (assembly GCA_963659075.1). Taxonomy (GTDB): domain Bacteria; phylum Bacillota_I; class Bacilli_A; order Erysipelotrichales; family Erysipelotrichaceae; genus Bulleidia. Next base: position 8,917 of record CAVKTV010000026.1, read on the forward strand.
ACAATACAAGTAAAGACAAAACTAGGAATATTAGAAGGTGAAGCGAAAGTTTCAAGTATGATTTTTAGGGGTGTTCCATATGCGGAAGCACCAATAGGTGATAGAAGATTTAAAGTTCCAATGAAAAAAGCAAAATGGAATGGTGTCTATTCAGCATTAGAATTTGGACCACAATGTCCTCAAGCTGATCCAACGCAAGGTTTTTATGGAAAAGAGTTTTATACAGATGAAAAATATCCCCA
>CAVKTV010000026.1:9168-16510 GCA_963659075.1 Lachnospiraceae bacterium
AACGCATGGATTTTATGGGAAAGAGTTCTACACAGATGAAAGATTTCCACTTCCTAAACAAAGCGAAGATTGTTTGTATTTAAATATATGGGCGCCTCGAAAAGAAGGAAAGTTTCCAGTGGCCTTTTGGATCCATGGTGGTGCGTTTGATCATGGATTTGGATCAGAGATGGAATTTGATGGTGAGAAGTTTGCGGCAAGAGATGTGATCCTTGTGACAATCAACTATAGAGTTGGTGTATTTGGATTCTATGCAGATCAAGATCTCATCAAAGAAAATAATTTTCGTACGACAGGAAATTATGGATTATTAGATCAAATTGAAGCGTTGAAATGGGTATATGAAAATATAGAAGCATTTCATGGTGATAAAGATCGTATTACTGTATTTGGACAATCTGCTGGTGCGATGAGTGTACAAGCTTTGGTTTCTTCTCCACTTACAAAAGGAATGATCCATAATGCGATATTTCAATCTGGTGCAGGTTTGGATAATGGATTATCTACCACAAAGAAGTTAACGGATGCTTATACAATTAGTGATCAAATCAAACAATTATGTAAGGTAAAAAATGTTTCTGGTCTAAGGAAAGTAAAAGCAGATAAATTAGTTTCAATTCTTCCTGAACTTTATCAGAAACAACAAGGATTGGCTTTTGGGCCAGTCAATGATGGATATGTCTTATTAGAAGATATGAATGCTTCTATCAAAAATCTAAGAATTCATGATATTCCATATATGATTGGAATGACAAGTCAAGATATTACAATTGAAAAAGGAATGGACGCTAGAAAGAGCAAGTTCTATGAAGGATGCATCAATTTCTGTAATCTTCGAGCAACCTATTCAAGAAAACCAGTTTATATGTATTACTTTTCTAGACAATTACCTTCTGATGATGCAGGTGCATTTCATTCCTCAGAACTTTGGTATGTATTTGGTACATTAGATCGTTGTTGGAGAGATATGACTGTCAAAGATTATCGTTTATCAGAATCTATGTTAAATGCTTGGACAAACTTCATGAAGTATGATGATCCTGGTACACAATGGAAACCATATACAAGAAAACAACAATTTGTGAGAAACTTTTTATAGGGATTAGATGAAAAAATCTAATCCTTTTTCAATTAGACGTTTACGAAAAGGTTATATTCTTTACTTTAAATAATATTTTAGGGTAAAAGAAAACCACCCTTAGGCGGTTAATTCTTTGTTTAAAACTTCTAATAGTTTTTGCGTATCTAATGGTTTTGATAGATGACCATTCATACCTGATTCAATAGATCTCTTTTCATCTTCTATAAAAGCATTAGCGCTCATAGCGTAGATAGGTAGATCATGATCTTCTCTATCTAATGCACGTATTTTTTGTGTTGCTTCTAAACCATTCATGATTGGCATCATGATATCCATGAATATGATGTCATATGTGAATGGTTTTGTTTGTTGGAATTGTTCGAGTGCTTCTTTTCCGTTTGTTGCGATATCTACATCCATATCATATTGACTGAGTATGATAGAAATGATTTCAGCGTTGAGATCATTATCTTCAACAACGAGTGCTTTTTTACCTTTGAAGCTTGTTTTAAGAACTGTATTTGTGCTTTGTTGTTCTACAGTTTGTGCGATTGGTAATGTAATCTTAAATGTAAATGCAGAACCTTGGGTGAGGGAAGAGGTGACATTGATTTCTCCACCCATCAAATGTACAAGTCTAGAGGTAATGGATAATCCTAGTCCAGTTCCAGTAGAGATTGCGTTTTGTGCTCTTTCAAAAGATTCAAAGATACGTTGTTGATCATCTTGAGAGATACCATAACCATCGTCAATGACTTCAAATGATAGTTCGGATGCATTCTCTTTTGGCGTTTCTTTGATGTTTAGTTGGATATGTCCTTCATTTTGCGTGTATTTATTCGCATTTCCTAATAGATTGATGAGGATTTGTGATAGTCTGAGAGGATCTCCAATAAAGTGCGTATTTTTGAGTTGTAAGTTGATCTTAAACTCTTGTTTCTTTTCTAGGAATCTTTCATCAATGATTGGATGTAAATCATTAACGATTTGTTGTAAAGAGAATACTTCTTGTTTGAGTTCCATCTTACCAGAATCAATCTTTGACATATCTAAGATATCATTGATGAGAGATAACATGTATTGAGAAGATACTTTTACTTTTTCTAAGTATTCTTTTCTTTGTGATTCTGTAATGTCATCTTGTAGAGCGATATTTGTCATACCGATGATTCCATTCATTGGTGTTCTGATTTCATGGGACATTCTTGCCAAGAATTCACTCTTTGCTTGGGCGATGATATCGTGATTCTTTTTAATGGATTGTGTTTGTAGAATCGATGCAAATTCCGTGAATTCCTTTTTGAGTTCATCATGCATCAATATCTTTTCATCTGCGTTAGAGAATATGATATAACCTACAAATGCACCATTATCTAACATAGGCATGAAGATGCCTGTTGTATTAGATGGAATCACAGATAATACACCATTGTTTAATAGAGTTTCATTGAGTGGTAATAGTGTATGTTCGTGAATGAGTTGTATGAATTGTTTGAATTCTAATTCAGATACGTGTTTGATACGATCTTGTTTATTGATCGTTTCTTGTTTCCAAATATAATCTACCGCAATAGATAAATAATCATGATTGAAATTACAGATGATCATATTATCAATGCCATACTTTTCTTGTATCTTCATACACAATACATCTGTTGTCGTTGTTAAGTTTTCAGAGTGTGAAAATAGATTCAATGCGATAGAAGATAAAGATAGATGAGACAAACCAGCTAGTGAAGCAATTTCATCCGATTTAAATGTAACGTTTGTGATATCCATGATCTTGTTATATTGGATGAAAGATAGATTGTGTTTTCTAGCGTAATCTCTAGTAGCACATACTTGTGCGATCATATCATCAATCGTTGTGTTTTTATCGGCGATCGTATACGTTGTAGTAAAAGAAAGTAGTGTTGATTGTGTGATATTAGTAAAGTTTTGTTCGATGTTTTTGAGTTTTGTGAGGAGTTCTTTTTTAGGACAACCATGTACCCAAATGAGAATTCTATCAGGACCTGAACGAATGTAGATCGTATCGTTTAATTCGAATTCTGTTGAAATCAAATGGGATAGTTTTTCTAATAGAATATCACCAAAACATAAACCAAAGGATTCGTTGATGGTATGAAAGTTATTGATATCAAATAGAACAAGAATACCATCTTGTGAGATATTTCTGAGTTCAGTTAACATATCAATACCTGGTAGATATTTATAGAAACTTGTTGTGGAATCTAATAATTCATCTCTTCCTTTTTTGAGTTCTAATAGTTTTTGTTCATTGATATCACGAATAGAACCAACAACTTTATTACCAATTGTTTTTCCTGTTAATCGACAGAAGTGATATGTGGATTCTGGTGTTTCTTTGAATCGTACTTCTAATGTGAATGAAGAATAGTTTGTTTGTAGGTAATTGAATACACGGTTTCTATCAGATGGATGTACGAGTTGAATGTAAGAAATATCATTGGAATCATATGCTTGTCTGTATCCATTACGATGTGTGACGTAAAGTGTTTTTGTATCAATTTCATATGTAAAGAAAATATCATTTGTGCTAGAAATCGCAATGCGTAGTCTTTCTTTTTCTTCGGATAGTTGTTCTTTTTGATTGTGTTCGATCTTTGAGAGTTTATGAATGACTTTCTGTAAGTTATCTAATTCTTTGATATCAGATGGTTGATAGTTTTCTAGGCCTTGTAAACCACCACGAATAGATATCATCAATCGATTGAATGGATCTGAAATCGTTCGATAAATAACGAGCGCAACAATTAAAGATAATAGTACATTTCCTAATATGACTAAGATGATTGTACGATTGAGTGTTGTGCTTAAACCAAAGATAGAAGATTGATCGACTAATCCTATGAGTACCCAATTGGTATTAGAGTAAGGAACATTGGAATAATAAATATTGAGTGGTGTTGTAACGGCATATACTTTTTGTGTGCCTAATAATAGACCTTCTACTAAATATAGATCATCATAATCTTGTTTTGTGAGTTGAAGGCTTTTTGTATCTTCTGCGCGATAGTAGAGTGTTCCTTTACCACATAGATTTGTATAGGTATCATCTTCATTTTGAATGGCTAAGATATAGCCATTGTTATCTCCTGGTAGATCACTATCGTTAAAGAAGGAAGTGAGATAATTGACACTAATTTCAATTCCATAGACACCAATGACTTTCTCATCGTATACAAATGGAAGGGAATAGGTAATCATTTGGTGGTTATCGATGTAAGAATCTTCTAGGATGAATGGTTTAGACCAGTATCCTAGTTTATCGGTATCTGTTGTTTTTGAGGCAACACTGATTGGTTGATAGAAGAAATCATCACAGCTTTGTATGTCTTTTCCTTTGAAGTTGAATTGTGTAGACCACGCACTATCTAAAGCGATATTGTTTGTTTGTGCGAGTTCTTTATTTCCTTTTTCTAGTAACAAGTCTGCATTTGTAGTTGTATTGATTTGTGGATCGGAATCTCTGAGAAAGAATCCGTTATAGGAGGATGCTTGTTGAATGGAATCATTGTTACATAGAATGAGAAATGTTCCACTTGTGGAATTTGTTTGTGTTGTAGTTAGGAATGTGGAATAGACATTGTTTAAGAATGTATTTTGGTATTCTGTTGAAGATAGGAATGTGTTTGTATCGATGTTGTATTCATTTAATAGTTGTTCGTATTGTGTTTCTAGTGTTTGTTGGCATGATGAAATGGATGTCCATTCTGTTGTCATCTTATTGACCAATGTATTGGCATGTAATTGAACATTATGAACATCACTTTCTATTTGATTGTTTTCTAGAGTTGTTTTTACATTCAATGTATGTAATATGAACAAAGGTAATATCCCTTGTAACAAAGCTAATACTAACAATGGTAATACAATGAGTGTAACAATCGATACTTTATTTCTATTCTTCATATTTTTCTTTCAATGTTTTAGAGAATTGTGCATACCAGTTTTCAAAAGATTCATCACTTGTATAAGAATTTAATACTTCATCTCTATCTTTGCCACTTTCAATCAAAGCATCTATTTCAGCTTTATCAGAAATTGCTTGATCAGATAAACTAGAATCTAATACTTTTCTAGCATCTGCACCATTCTCAAATGGTTTTGTTGTATAACCAGATGTTAATAGAGAACCATCTTCTATGATGTATTCAATGACATCTTCAGTTTTTTGTTGGACATCTAAATCTTTATCATTGATGACAGAATAGAATGTATCTGTATTAAATGCATCTTTCTTAACTGGTAAATAAGCACTTTCACTAGAGAAATAAATATTATTTTCAGCTTCTGTAAACCATTTTAAGAATACACAAGATGCATATGCTTCTTTCTCACTTTTATTTGTGACAACCATGCCTGCACCTTGTTGGACAACAGTATTTGTACCATCTTCAAATGTTGGTGATGGTAAGATCACATATTCGATATCTTTTGATTCACTATTATTTTCTACTGTATCTGGAAAATAAACTGCGGAACTAGAAGAACCCGTATACGCTAGAATATCTCCTGTTTTTACATCATCTGAACGAAATTTACCAAATGAAGTGAAATATCCTTTCACATATGGAACGTAATAACATTCCCATAATTTCTTGATTTTATCTTTGTCTATATTTAATGTAACATTCCCATCTTCATCTACTTGAAAGATTTCTGTACCTAATTGTTTCATTCCAATGATGAAGTAGTTAGACATAGAGTCTCTACCATAGAATGCTTTTCCATTAGAGTATTCATAGTATTTTTCACTAACATCTATAATACCTTCAATTGTCTTTAAATCGTTGTAAGAAATATTATATGCATTCGCAAATTCTTCAAAATCTGTTTTATTGATCATAAATATTTCTGTACTTTTCGCAATTGGAAACAAATATAAATGACCATCATTATTGATATATCCTTCTTGTATAAATGAATCTACATATTCATTTAATTCATCATCACTAAAATACTCTTTTAAATCAACTAATTCTGTTTTCTTTTGAATAGAATAAGCAGTATCAGCATATGTACTAAAGATATTAGGTAGTTCATCTGCCCCAACTTCTTTATTACATGAGGCATTAATTGCGCTTTCTAAATCAGAGATAGAACCTTGTGAGTATCCTTCTACAACAATACCTTGTTCTTTACCAACTGTATTATTGAATTGTTGACATAGATCATCAAAGGCAGCTTGAGAAGCTCCGTTGTAGTAATGCCATACAGTTAAATGGATTGGATTGTTTGGATCTAAAGTAATACTAGATGTATTAGAACAACCAATCGTACTAATCATGATTCCTAGAATCAATAATAGTTTTTTCATATCAAATCTCCCCTATGTTCACTATTATATAAAACAAACAATCTTTTTTTCTTTTCATTTTCATAAAATTATCTTTTTTTCTTCAAAAACAACAATATATAACCTCCAAATAACTATAGATATTTACTATATAACTGTGTCAAGGTAATAGGGGCCTTGTATAGAAAATAGGAGGAGACAAATATGGAGAGAACGATAAATAAGTTAACAAAACTTGTATTGTCATTCTTAATGGTCATCACTTGTGTGAACATCTCTAGTATTAGAGCTGAAGATGGCGAAGTTGATGGTAGTGGCGAAGCGGTTGTCACTGAATTGACTAATGAAGATCTACAAGAGCCAAGTGAAGAACCAACTCAGGAAGTCACAGATGAACAAAATAATGCTGAAGAGACAAAAACAGTTGAAGAATCTGCAACTCCTGAAGAAACACCAGTAGCAACAGAAGAAACAACTCCAGAGACAACGGTTGAACCTACTGAAGTTACTGAAACAACACCTGAACCAACAGAATCAGCAGAAACTGTTGAACAGCCTCAGGAAGATAATGGTACAAAGACAGTTTATGAAATGACATCAGATGAATTGTTCAACTATGTTATGTCATTAGATGCTGATCAATTAGATGCATTATATGATGAATATTCTGACTTAGATGAATTGATGTCAGGCTTTACAGCTGAGCAACAAGAACAGCTAGCTAGTAAATATGGAAATTCTGAAACAGACGTTGACGCTATCGCTGCAGCTCAGGATGAAAATGTAGCAACAGTTACAATTTCAGCGAAGAATGATGAAGAAGAAACTGCTTCATTAACATTCCAAGGTGGAACAATTAATACAGAAACAGCTCCAGCTTGGGATGGAAACACATATTCTAAAGCATATGTTTTAAAGGGTGGAACTCAATATTCAAT
>CAVKTV010000027.1:0-16419 GCA_963659075.1 Lachnospiraceae bacterium
ACCATGGTTTTATCTACAAAAAGAAATTGGTTTTCAAATTGAATATATTGAAACAGATCAACAAGCAAATATTTCAATAGAATCTTTTCAGAAATCAATGCATCAAGGTGTTAAGATCGTATCTGTAGCGGAAGTGACAAATGTATTAGGTTCTGTTCAACCAATCAAACAAATGTGTGAGATTGCACATGAATATGGTGCATATATGATTGTAGATGGTGCACAGTCTGTACCACATATGCCAGTAGATGTAAAAGATCTAGATATTGATTTTCTAGGTTTTTCTGCACATAAGATGTGTGGTCCAGGTGGTGTTGGCATCCTATATGGGAAAAAAGAATTATTAGATCAAATGGAACCAGTATTCTATGGTGGTGATATGAATGCTAGATTTGATAAAGATGGAAATGTTATCTTAAAAGAATCACCAATTAAATTTGAGGCTGGTACGCCAAATATTGAAGGTGTAATTGGAACTGGTGCTGCGATTGAATATCTATTATCGATTGGAATGGATAATATTCACGCTTATGAAGCAGAACTAAGAGCATACGCAATTGAAAAGCTATCAAAATTAGATAATATTGAAATCTATAATCCAGATAACAAATATGGTCCAATTGATTTCAACGCTAAAGGTGTATTCGCACAAGATGCTGCTGGCTTTTTAGCGAGTAAGAATATAGCGGTGAGATCTGGTAACCATTGTGCAAAGATCTTACATAACATTATTGGTACAGATCAATCCATTCGTGCTTCTTTATATTTCTATAATAATAAAGAAGACATCGATAAATTAGTAGATGCATGTAAAGATATTACACTTGAAAATTGTGTAGGAATTTTCTTCTAGGAGGTTTTATGAGCAATGTTAATGATATGTTGAATGATCCTGAAATTCTAAGAGAATTAATTATGGATCATTATCAATACCCACATAATCATGTTTTAACAGATGATAAAGAATACAATAGTGTTCATATGGCATCTGACAGTTGTATTGATGATATTACAGTACAATCTAAGATTGAAGATGGGAAAATTGAAGATATTCGTTTTGATGGAGTTGCTTGTACGATTTCTACAGCTTCTACTTCTATGATGAGTGATCTATTAAAAGGAAAAACAGTTGAAGAAGCAAAGAAGATCATTGCGGAATATTTCAATATGATCGATGCGAAAGAATATGATCCAGATGTATTAGAAGAAGCAGTTGCCATGAAGAATGTTTATAAACAAGCAAATCGTATTAAATGTGCAACGATTGGTTGGAAAGCAATGGATCAAATGATAACAGAAAGTGAGGAAAAGAAATGAGTGAAATAAATGAAAACGATGTTCTTTCTTCACAAGATGATTATAAGTATGGATTTCATGATGATAATGTAAAGACAATCTTAGAAACAGGAAAAGGTTTAAATGAAGAAATTGTTCGTCAAATCTCTGCGTGGAAAAATGAACCAGAATGGATGACAGAATTCAGAGTCAATGCATTTCATCAATTCGAAAAAATGGAAATGCCTAAATGGGGACCAGATCTTTCTGATGTAGACTTCCAAGATTTCACTTACTATAAAAAAGTTAGTGATGAAGCAGAAAAGAACTGGGATGATGTACCAGAAGAAGTAAAGAACACATTTGAAAAATTAGGTATTCCAGAAGCTGAAAGAAAGTATCTAGCTGGTGTTACAACACAATATGAATCAGAAGCTGTTTATCATAACATGTTGGATGAAGTGAGAGAGAAGGGTGTTTTATTCCTTGATATTGACTCTGCTTTAAAAGAATATCCAGAATTATTTAAAAAGTATTTTGCGACAATCGTTCCAGCAAGTGATAACAAACTAGCGGCTTTAAATAGTGCTGTTTGGTCTGGTGGTTCTTTTATCTATGTTCCTCCTGGTGTCAAACTAGAAAAACCATTACAATCTTACTTTAGAATCAATTCAGAATCTATGGGACAGTTTGAAAGATCTATTATCATTGTTGATGATGGTGCAGAATGTTCTTATGTAGAAGGTTGTACAGCTCCACAATATTCCAAAGATTCCATGCACGCTGCAGTTGTAGAAGTATTTGTAGGTAAGGGTGCGAAATGTAGATATTCTTCCGTACAAAACTGGAGTGGAAATATTCTAAATCTTGTCACAAAGCGTGCAAAAGTAGAAGAACATGGAACAATGGAGTGGATTGATGGAAATATTGGATCACGTATTTCTATGAAATATCCTGGATGTATATTAGCTGGTGAATACGCACATGGTATGTGTATTTCGATTGCCGTAGGTTCAAAAGGACAGTTTCAAGATACAGGTGCTAAGATGATTCATTTAGCTCCACATACTACTTCATCTATTATTTCGAAATCAGTTTCTAGAAATGGTGGTGTAACAAACTATCGTGACTGGATCCGTTTCTCAAAGAATGCAGAAAATTCTCGTACAAAGATTGAATGTGATACATTGATTCTAGATAATCAATCTCGTTCAGATACAATTCCATTAAATGTAAATGATTGTGATTCCGCAACGATTGAACATGAAGCTACTGTTTCAAAGATTTCTGAAGATGAATTATTCTATTTAATGAGTAGAGGATTATCTGAAGCACAAGCTACAGAAATGATCGTTATGGGATTCTTAGAACCATTCACAAGAGAACTTCCAATGGAATACGCTGTTGAATTAAATCAATTAATGAAAATTGATTTTACTAACTCGATTGGATAAAACACTGTAAAAACTACAGTGTTTTTAATATGATAGAAACATGAATAAAGTAGAAGCTAGAAAGTATGGACAAAAACAAAGAGCATTGATTTCAAAGGAAAATCAAAAACAACGTTCTAACAAAATAAAAGAACAAGTCGTTTCTAGAATCAAACCAAATCAATGTGTTGGATGTTATGTATCTATCAATGATGAAGTAGATACAAAAAAAATCATCGATTATTGTTTTAGAAATCAAATAAAAATCTGTGTTCCTAAAGTAGTTGGAAGAACATTAGAATTCTTTGTCATTCATGATTGGAATGATCTAACAGAAGGATCTTTTCATGTTCTAGAACCAAATACAAATGAAAAAATAAGAATAGAAGAAATTGATATGATGCTTGTTCCGTTATCTGCATATGATTCCAATTATAATCGTTGTGGATATGGAAAAGGATATTATGATTCTATTTTAAAACGTTGTTCTTTAAAAATAGGACTAGCTTTTTTAGAACAAGAAGTAGATGAAATAGAAGCGGAGCCATTTGATATTTCATTAGATGATGTGATTGTAGGATAGGGTATTTTCGCATAAATTTGCGCTTTTTTTAAGAATTGTGTACAATGATAAAGTTCATGTAAACAAAAAGGAGGACAGATATGAAGAAAAGATTTATTAAATTCATCCCAGTAACAGCACTAGTTCTCTATCTATCAGGTTTACAATTAGATGCGAGTGGTAACTTCACATTTGGAAATACAATGTCATACACAAGTGATACAGACACTGAGTTTACAAACTTAGTTGATACAGAAAAACAAACAATGTATTTGAAGTCAGACACAAATGTTTTATCGGATGAAAGCAACGTTTCTTCAACGATTGAAACAGATGGTAAAGGTACACAAGTACAATTGATTAGTGCGAGTGGAGAACTTTGTAAGATCATTACTCCAAGTGGTAAAGTTGGGTATGTTAAAGTAGATAAGTTAACAAGCAATGTTGAAACAATCTTCAATGATGTTGATGAAACAAAATACGCTAGTGGTGATTTAGAAGTAAAACAATTACCACAAAGTGAATCTACAACATTATTAACAAAGATAACAGATGATGAAATTCATATCATTGGTACAAATGATTATGATTATTATCAAGTAGAAACTGATGGTGTTATTGGTTATGTATTAAAAGATGACTTGAAAGATGAAAAAACACCTGCACCTGTTGTATCTTATGAAGATTATTCTGCGGTATTTGCGAGTATGGGATCTACTGGAACTCTAACAAAGGCAAGTGGTGTCAATTACTATGGTGGTAGAAGAGAAACATATTATTCTTCCAATGTGTTATATCATTATTTAACACCTACTTGGACATTAGATTCTGAAGGTTTCTATAGAGATGGTGATTATTATGTTGTTGCGGCAAGTGACATGCCTCAAGGAACAACATTCTCATGTTCAAAGGGAGCTTGTATCGTATTAGATACTGGATGTCCTGCAGGAACAACAGATTATTATGTAGCGTGGTAATGGACTGGAGACAGTCCATTTTAAAAAGGTATAGGTATGGATGATAAACATAAGATAGAAGAAGATGATTTTCTAGATTTTTCAGAAATCAAGGAAGAAATAAAAGATGGTCCAAGTGAAGAAGAATTCACTAAGGCAATCGATGCGATGAGTGAAACAGATCGTGATATTTTTGAAGATACTGGAATCATTCACATTGATCGTGATATGCCTGCAGAAACACAAGCAATGCATGTCATTCATCTTCAAAAACAAAATGAGAAAAGAAAAAATAAGATCATAAGTGTTATTGTTGTATTTATGTTACTTGGATTAGGTATTACATTTGCCGGAATCTATTTGAAAAACACAAAGGATACAACACCAAAAAGACTAATGGATAGTACAGTAGAAGAAGATGAAACTTTACTAGCCATCAATGAAACAACTTTTCCAGATACGATTTTTAGAAGTTATGTATTGAAGAATTTTGATACAAATGGAGATGGTTCTTTATCCGCAGAAGAAAGAAATTCTGTCATTGCGATCATTGCACCAGAAGATAGTTCCTTAACAAGTTTACAAGGAATTGAAAATTTCCCACTTCTACAGAGCTTAACTTTCTTGAATACAGGTGTAACAGAAGTGAATTTAACATCTAACAAAAAATTAACATTTGTTGATTGTTCTTCATCTCCTGTTACAAATATTCAATTACCAGAAGATACAAAATTATCATGTGAATTAACACAAGAAGGTACATATACAACTTGTAAGATCAATGAATGAGGCATTTTATGCCTCATTTTACATAGATTTAACAAAAACTTTAACGAATCAAGATAGAACGAGAATGTCTGACAATTTAACATATTTTTAACAATGAGGGAAAAAGTATGAATGAAAATGTAAAGATATTCTTTGGATTGATTGGTGGATTAGCTTTATTTCTATATGGTATGAATAGTATGTCTGACGCTTTACAAAAAACGGCAGGCGAAAAGATGAAAAAGATTCTTGGTTTCTTAACTAAGAATCCAATTATGGGTGCTTTAGCTGGTGCGCTTGTCACTGCAGTATTACAATCTTCATCCGCTACAACGGTTATGACGATTGGTTTTGTTTCTGCGGGATTAATGTCATTACCACAAGCTATTTCGGTTATATTTGGTGCGAACATTGGTACAACAATGACAGCACAATTGATGGCATTTAAGATTTCAGATTATATTTATCCAATTATTTTTATTGGATTCATGATGAATTTTGTATCTAAGAATGAAAAAGTAAAGAATATTGGCTTGGCAATATTTTCTTTTGGACTTTTATTTGAAGGTATTGAAATCATGGGGACAGTTATGAAACCATTAGCTTCTAGTCCGTTCTTTTTAGAAATGATGGATAAAGTAAAAGATATTCCAGTATTAGGTTTATTCTTAGGTGCATGTATGACTTTAGTCGTACAAAGTTCTTCTGCGACAATTGCGGTATTACAAAACTTTGCTTCTCAAGTTGGTGCAGATGGGGTACATAGTGTAATTGGATTAGCTGGTGCGATTCCAATTCTATTGGGTGATAATATTGGTACAACGATTACAGCTTTATTAGCTTCGATTGGCCAAAGTAAAAACGCAAAGAGAACTGCGATTTCTCATAGTATCTTTAATATCACGGGAAGTATCGTATTTATGATGATCATTCCTCTTTTCACGAAAGTTGTCATGTTTATTTCTCCAAAAGGGAATGAAGTTGATGTCATCTCTAGACAAATTGCCAACGCTCATACAATATTCAATATTGTATGTACACTTGTTTGGTTACCACTCATTGGTGTGATGGTGAAAATCGTAACAACGATCATTCCTGATGGAAAAGAACAAGTGCCAACTACTGGACAAACACAATATCTAGATGAACACGTTATGGATCAGCCAATGGTTGCGATGTATTTGGTTTCTGAAGAAAGTGTGCGTTTAGGACAAAGTACAATTGAAGTATTAGAAAACTTAAAGAGTGCTTTACAACATGGTAAAGATTCTGAAGAATATAAAGAATTTCATCATAAGAGAAAACAAATTCATGACTTACAAACACAGATTGCAGATTACATTACAAAGATGTTTTCCAATGGTAATATTACAGAACAACAAGCAGAACAATTAGCTGGATATTTGTATGTTACAAACAATCTAGAAAGAATTTCTGACCGTTGTAGAGATATTGATCACATCTTAAAAGAAACACATGCTGCGAATAAATCTTTCTCTATGATTGCCAGTGAACAAATGGATAATACAGTAGATCGTGTAACAGATTTATTAAAGAAAGCAATGAATGCGATACAAACAGGTGATAGAGATAGCGCAAATGAAGTTATTATGATTCGTAATGTATTAAGAAATGAAGAAAGAAAATATCATAAACAACATTTAGAAAGAGTAAAGAGTAAAGCTTGTGATCCTAGTTTACAAGTAAGTTATTCTACTTTATTAGATAATTTAGAAAGAATGGCAGATGCATGTGCATGTATCGCAGAAGAAGCAAAAGATCATATCCAATTATTACAATTAGATCCTGATCATTCTTCTACAAATGTACAAACACAAACAGCATGAAAAAATAGCGACTATGTCGCTATTTTTGTCCTAATTCCTTAGCTTTATGGATGCATTTTTCATTCGCATCATGAATGATATCTTGCATGTTATCTTTTTTGAGTGATTGAATTGCTTCAATTGTAGTACCACCTTTAGAACATACTTCATTCATGAATTCATCTAATGGTTTATTTGCTTCTTTTTGTAATAGTTTACCAGAACCAATAACTGTTTGTACAAGTAAAGCTCTTGCGACATCTTCATCGATGCCTCTTTGTTTTGCGTCTTCAATCAAACACTGTACGAAATAATATACATATGCAGGTGTTGAGCCATGTACCGCAACGATATCATCCATTTGACTTTCTAAGATGGTTTTTGTTACACCCATGGAAGAAAAGAGTTGGAATACAAAATCATAGTCATCTGCTTTACAGTTATCAGATTTACATAATGCGGTAGAACCTTCATTGATTTGTAAAGGTGTATTTGGCATTGCACGAATAATAGCTGCGTTATTTAATCTACTTTGTAAATAAGAAATAGAAATTCCTGTAACAATCGATAGAATTGTATTGATATTACAATCTTTGATTTGTTCTAAAACTTTATCTACTTGTTGTGGTCTTACCGCAATCAATACAATATGAGATTGTTCCACTAATTCATGAATATCTGTTAAATAGTTGTATCCTTCAATAAAACTATCTTGTTTTGCGTGATCAGATGGATCATAAACAGCGATATTATAACGTTCAATATATTCTTTTCGAACTGCACCTTTAGCTATTGCACTTCCCATATTACCAAGTCCAATAATTCCAAGTGTATATTTTCTAGTGATTTTCATAAACTCATCTCCTAAATCTATAAATATTTTATCTCATAAATTTGTTAAGTGTATCCTATTGATTAAATTCCATGTAAAATAATAGTCATGTATATTATTTCTGTTTGGATTGAACATCCAATTCGTACACTAGATCAAACATTTACGTATCTTTCTGATATTGAAGTAAAGCAGGGCTGTAGAGTTTCTGTTCCTTTTGGGAAGAAACAATTAACAGGTTTTACAGAAGATTGTATTTATACAGAAGAAACAGAACAACAAATCAATGAGAGATTGAAAATCCATGTAAAATATATTACTTCTGTAATTGATGAAGAACCTTTATTAAATGATGAACTACATGATTTAGCTTTATGGATGAAAGAAACAACATTATCAACAACGATATCTTGTTTTCAGGCAATGTTACCATCCATCATTAAACCAAAAGGAAAACTAAAAACCGCAAGTGTAGAAAAATGGGTAAAATTAACAAATGTAGAAGTTTCTTTAACACCAAAACAATTAGAAGTATATCAATATGTTCAAGAACATGGTGAAGTGAAGTATTCATTATTAAGAGAACAATTTAAAACCATACCTCATACATTAGTAGAGAAAGGCGTACTTGATTTATTTGAAAAGGAAAGACAAGGAGAAATGATTTCTAATGAAATCCTTCAACAACCTTATCCTTTACATGAAAGTCAAAATCTAGCTATGAAGGAAATTGAAGAAAGTGATGATTCTATATTTCTATTACATGGTGTAACAGGATCTGGTAAAACAGAAGTCTATTTACAACTCGCAAATCATCAACTTCAACAAGGAAAACAAGTATTGATATTAGTTCCTGAGATTGCCTTAACTCCGCAAATGATAGAAAGAGTATCTGCACGCTTTTCTAATGCACTTGCAATCTATCATTCAGGATTAAATCCACAACAAAAATATGAACAATGGAAACTTGTTCGTAGTGGTGAAGCAAGAATCGTAGTAGGAACAAGAAGTGCAGTTTTTTTGCCATTTCAAGATCTTGGCTTGATTGTCATGGATGAAGAACATGATGGTTCTTATAAACAAGATGTACAACCTTGTTATCATGCACGTGATATTGCCATACAAAGAGGTATCTATCATCATTGTAAAGTGATATTAGGTTCCGCAACACCATCTTTAGATAGTTACGCAAGAGCTTTAAGAAATGTTTATCATTTGATAGAAATGAAAGAAAGAATCAATGAAACATTGCCGAATATTCAAATTGTTGAAATGAAACAAGCAATGCAGAATGGAGAATCTTTTATTCTTTCAAATGTTTTAAAAGATAAAATGCATACACAATTACAACAAGGGAAACAAGTTATCTTACTTTTGAATCGTAGAGGTTTTCATACACAATTACGTTGTAAGTCATGTAATGAAGTAATTCGTTGCCCACATTGTGATTTAGCGATGAGCTATCATAGACAAATCAAGAAAATGAAATGTCATACATGTGGAACAGAAATCTATGTACCTAAAGTATGCCCACATTGTGGTAGTAGAGATGGATTTACAACATTTGGTTATGGTACAGAACGTTTAGAACAAGAAGTAAAAGAAACATTTCCACAATATCATGTATTAAGAATGGATGCAGATACGACTGCTAGAAAAGATTCTCATTCTAAGATATTAAAAGCTTTTGGAAATCATGAAGCGGATATTTTGTTAGGGACACAAATGATAGCCAAAGGTTTAGATTTTCCAGATGTAACGTTAGTTGGTATTTTGAATGGTGATGAAGGTTTAAATCGTACAGATTTTAGAAGTGCAGAAATGACATTTGATTTATTGATGCAGGCAAGTGGTAGAAGTGGTAGAGCGGATTCTAATGGAGAAGTCATTTTACAAGTATTTGATGCGAATCAATTTGTTATACAATGTGTTCAAAAACATGACTATCTTCGTTTCTTTCAAAATGAAATGAATTTTAGAAAAGCAGGTCAATACCCACCATATACATATTTGATATCCATTACGATTTCTAGTACAAGCCAATCGAAAGTTGATTCTACATCATTATTGATCAAGAATTCTTTGTTTGGAAACTTTAAAGTGATTGGTGTTGTATCATTGTTGAAAATTAAAGATCGTTATCGTAGTCGTATTATTTTAAAAGGGAAGAATCTAGATGAAATGAGACATTCCATTCAAACAATATTATTGAATGATACATTAGATCTCAACGCAATTAAGATAGATGTAAATCCTATGATTCTAGATTAAGAGGTTATTATGAATACAAGAAAAGAAGCTTTAGATATTCTATATCAAGTATTTTCAAAAGAAGGATATGCTTCTTTGATCATGCGTGAAAAGAAAGATATTGATGCTATGCATATGCCATATATTTCAAATGTTGTATATGGTGTTATTCGTAATTATCGATATTTAGAATATCAATGGAGAAGCTACGCAAAAAGAACAAAACTAAAAACAGCTTTAACCATCGATCTAGCAATCTATGAGCTATTTTTTATGAATGGAGAAGATTACGCAATTGTAAATGAAGCAGTGAATCTTGTTCGAGATAATGAAAAGAAATTTGTAAATGCGATATTAAGAAGAGTTATTCAAGAAGGTGAAAAAAAGAGTGCAGATATTTGTATTCAATATTCTCATCCTGATTGGATCTATTCTATGTGGAAAGCACATTATGGAATAGAAATCGCAGATAAGATATTGGTTGCTGATCAAAAGATTCCAAAGGTATATGGAAGAATCAACCCATTAAAATGTACAAGAGAAGAATTGTTAGAAGATGAACATATTTCTTTTATAGATACGTATTTCTTTTTGTGTGATCAACCTATTCAAAAAACAGAAGCTTTTCAAGAAGGAAAAGTATTGATTCAAAATCCTTCTTCTTTTGAACCAGTCAAAGCATTAGATCTAAAAGATGATATGAGAGTATTAGATACATGTGCTTCTCCAGGTACGAAGACACAAATAATTTCAGCTTTGATGCATAATACAGGTGAAGTGATCGCCTGTGATCTTTATGAACAAAGATGTCATTTGATTGATACATTAATGAAAAGATGTGGAAATACAAATGTACATACGATGGTGAATGATGCGACAATAAAACATTTTGAAGAAGAAAGTTTTGACCGTATCCTTTGTGATGTACCTTGTTCAGGATTAGGTGATCTTACGCATAAACCAGAAATCAAATGGCATTTAAAGCCAGAGAATATAGATGCAATCATTCAGATCCAACAGAAAATATTATCTACATCTTCTTTATATTTAAAGAAAGGTGGCATATTAGTATATTCAACTTGTACTTTAAATAAGAAAGAAAATACAGGACAAATCCAAAATTTCTTAAAAAAACATCCTGATTTTCAATTGATTGCAGAAAGAACATTCTTTCCTTTTGAAGAAAATCATGATGGATTTTATTATGCAAAGTTAGAAAAAACGCTTTGATATGTTAGAATAATAGGCATATGAAAACAATATATGATTTAACGTATGAACAAATGCAAGAAATGTTAGTTGCACATGGACAAAAACCATATCGTGCAAAACAAATGTTTTCTTGGCTCTATAGAAAAAGAGTAAATAGTTTTGATGAAATGACAGATTTACCAAAATCTTTCATTGAAGAATTAAAACAAGAATATTCCATTGAACCGCTCAAAGAAATCCAAAGACAAGTATCTAAAGATGGAACAATCAAATTCTTAGCAGAATTAAAAGATGGATCAAGTGTAGAACTTGTATTGATGCATTTTCATTTTGGAGATTCCCTTTGTGTAACTTCTCAAGTTGGATGTAATATGGGATGTTCTTTTTGTGCATCTGGTCTATTGAAGAAACAAAGAGATTTGAGCGCTGGTGAAATTGTTGGTGAAGTCATGTTCGTTCAAAAACAATTAGATTTAGAAGGAAGAAGAGTTGATAACATTGTTGTGATGGGAACAGGAGAACCATTTGACAACTATACAAATGTAATGAATTTCTGTTCGATTGTTAATTCTGATCTTGGTCTAGCGATTGGGGCAAGACATATTACGATTTCGACTTGTGGAATCGTTCCAAAGATCAATGAATTCGCAGAAGGACATTATCAATACAATCTTGCGATTTCTTTACACGCTCCAACAGATGAACTACGTAGAAAATTAATGCCAATCGATCAAGCATACCCTTTAGATGTATTAATGGAATCTTTAAGAAATTATAGTGAAAAGAATCATCGTCGATTAACATTTGAATATATCTTATTACATGATGTAAATGATACAGATGAAATGGCGGTTACTTTAGCGAATCTAGTGAGAGGAATGAATGCATATATTAATTTAATTCCTTATAATCAAGTTGATGAAAATGGATATATTGGAGTAAATGATAAAAAAGCATTACATTTCTATGATGTATTGATGAAACATGGTGTCAAAGCAACTTTACGTC
Source organism: Lachnospiraceae bacterium (assembly GCA_963659075.1). Classification (GTDB taxonomy): domain Bacteria; phylum Bacillota_I; class Bacilli_A; order Erysipelotrichales; family Erysipelotrichaceae; genus Bulleidia. The sequence goes on from CAVKTV010000027.1 coordinate 12,123, forward strand.
AAAAACATGGAGACGATATTGATGCGGCATGTGGACAATTACGTGCAAAACATGAAAGGACCAAACAATCTTCATGAAATACTACGGAATAACAGATAAAGGTCTTGTTAGAAAGAACAATCAGGATTCTTATGTCATTGCGACAAATCAGTCGAATGACATTTTTGCGATTGTTGCGGATGGTATTGGTGGAAACTTTGGTGGAGATATCGCATCAAGAATGACAGTTCGTTTCTTCTCAAAAGTCTTTTCAGAAACTGAAAAGTTCACAAATGAAACGGATGCGAGAAAATGGATCACTTCCGCAATCAATGCATGTAATTTACAGATATTTGAATATGGTCAAACACACGATAATTTAAAAGGCATGGGTACTACATTTTGTGGTGCGATGTTTACTTCATTTGGGGTATTGATTGTAAATATTGGCGATTCTAGAGCTTATGGATGGTTTGATAATGGAAGCTTTAGACAATTAACAACAGATCATTCCTTAGTTAATGATATGTTGATGCATGGTGAATTGACACCTGAGCAGGCCAAAACATACCCAAAGAAAAATGTACTAACAAATGCTTTAGGTGTTTGGGAAAGCGTAAGAGCGGATATTGATCTACATACAGAAAGTATGAATGGATTGTTGTTATGTTCAGATGGGTTACATGGATATGTAGAAGAAGATAAGATTCGTTCTGTTATTTTAGATAAGTATTTAGATCCTTCTTTACGTGCAAGAAAATTAATGAAGTGTGCATTAGATGAAGGTGGTTTTGATAATGTAACAGTGATATTGATTGAGATGGATGGTGAACGATCATGACAACAAATCGTAAGAATGTAATCGCAGATCGTTATGAAGTTGTATCTCATATTGGTCAAGGTGGAATGGCTGATGTATTTTTAGCAGTAGATACAATTTTGAATCGTCAAGTCGCAATTAAAATTTTAAGAGCAGATTTATCAACGGATACAATTAGTATTTTGCGTTTTGAAAGAGAAGCGCAAGCTGCAGCTGCTTTAGCGCATCCAAATATTGTAGAAATTTATGATGTTGGTGATTATAAAGGACATCATTATATTGTCATGGAATATGTTTCTGGTAAAACATTGAAACAAGTGATTCGTTCTAGAGGGCCACTTGTGAATGAAGAAGCAGTGGATATCATGAAACAACTCTGTAGTGCAGTGAGTGAAGCACATAGTAGAGGTATCATACATAGAGATATCAAACCACAAAATGTCATTGTGAAAGCAGATGGTTCTGTTAAGATATTGGATTTTGGTATCGCAACAGCCAAAGGTAGTATGCAACTGACACAAGCAAATAATGTCATGGGTTCTGTACATTACCTCGCACCTGAACTAGCCAAGGGAGAAACTGCTTCACCACAATCAGACATTTACGCTTTAGGAATCGTTTTCTATGAAATGCTGGCAGGAGATGTCCCATTTAAAGCAGATCAGGCAGTACAGATTGCTTTAAAGCATATGAGAGAACCTATGCCTGATGTTCGTGTTATGAATGCTTCTGTCCCACAAAGCGTGGCTAATATCATTACGCGTGCAACTGCCAAAGATCCAAATAATCGTTATCGCTCAACAAAAGAAATGTTCCAAGATGTTTCTACATGTTTAAGAGCAGAACGTTTAAATGAAAGAAAGCTTGTCCTTCAAGAAAATCTTTCGAAGCCAAAGAAAGAAACAAAGGTTGAACACGCACAACCTACTTCACAACGCACTTCACATCATAAAACAGATGCATATACAAAAGAAGAACATAAAAAGAACAAGAAAAAAACAAAACTTGTGATTGGAATCTTCTCAACAGTCGTTGTAGTAGGAATGATTGCGGCATTGTTATTTAATTTCTTACCACATAATACGACAGTACCTGATATTGCAGGAATGAGTTTAGACGAAGCTAAGAAAGAACTTGAAAAGGATGATTTATCATTAGATGAATCCAATATCACATATGAATTAACGGACGGAATGGATGAAGGAACAATCATTTCTACAGATCCAGAAAGTGGAACAGAAGTTGAAAGTGGAACATCAATCAAAGTAACAGCTTCTAGTGGTGTTGGCGTCACATGTGAAAACTATGTTGGAAGAAATATTGCGGAAGTAAAAAAAGAAATCAGCGAAAAATATCCAAATATGAATGTGAATGTTGTTTCAGAAGATTCTTTACAAGATGGAGGAACAATCATTCGTCAGGAAAAATTAGAAGCTGGTACTTTATTTAATCCAGATAAACCAAATGAAATCACACTTGTTTATGCTACATATCCTACAATCACTATTCCTGAAGATATCATAGGAATGGATGTACAAAGTGCACAAAAAGAACTAGAAAGTATGGGTGCAGTAGTCAGAACAAGTAATCGTGATACAACACAAATGAGTCAAGAAGAATTAGATAGTTTAACAGCAGGTGTTGTTATTTCAACAGATCCTGCTTCAGGAACTTCTTATACCCAGAAAGAAAGTAATTTTATTACACTGTATTATTATTAATATGCAAGCAAGAATTATTAAGATCGTTTCCAAAGATTATACTTTGATGGATGAAAATAAAAATATTTTAAATGGAATATTAACAGGTAAGATTCGAAAACAAGTTACACCAGTAACAGGGGATATCGTAGAATGTAAAGAAGCAGATGGTATTTATACGATTGAAAAAATATTGCCAAGAAAGAATTCTATGATTCGTCCTGCTGTTGCCAATGTAGATCAAGTTCTTATTGTGATGTCTGTAAAAGATCCTGACTTTTCAACAGCTTTGATTGATCGATTGTCGATGTTGATCCAGGCAAGCGGAATTACACCGCTTCTCATTATCACAAAGTGTGATTATGGTATTGATGAAGAATGTAAAAAACGAATTCAAGAATATGAAGCAGGTGAAATGAAAGTGATTCGTACCGCAAAAGGGAATCTCAATCCTGAAATTGCGGCATGTTTAAAAGATAAGATTTCTGTTTTAACAGGACAATCTGGTGCAGGAAAAAGTACCTTATTAAATCAATTGGATCCTACATTTCATTTAGCGACACAAGAAATATCTAAAGCACTTGGTAGAGGAAAACATACAACACGACATAATGAATTACATGAAGTAGCTGGAGGTTTGGTTGCGGATACACCTGGTTTTTCATCTTTGGATTTTTCTCATATCAATTTAGATGAATTAGGAAATTATGTTCCAGATTTCAAACCATATTTAGGAAATTGTAGATTCAATGATTGTATTCATGAAAATGAACCAGATTGTGCAATTAAACAAGCTGTAGAAGAAGGACATATCGCAAAAGAAAGATACAAGAATTATTTACAAGTATTACAAATGATTCATGATAGAAGGGAGAAATATTAATGATTATTGCGCCTAGTGTATTATCACTTAATTATTGTGATACAAAACAACAAATTGAAGAATTAAATCATAGTGGAGCACAATGGATGCATTATGATGTAATGGATGGTAACTTTGTTCCAAATCTATCATTTGGACCAGATATTTTAAAAGCATTTTGTAAGATTTCTCCATTATTTAAAGATGTGCATTTAATGGTAAATGATCCTGTTTATTATGCAGATGTATTTATGGATGCTGGTGCACAATTGATTACATTTCATTATGAAGCTATACAAGAAGATGAAATATTACCTTTGATTCATAAGATTCATGATAGAAATGTAAAAGTTGGTATTTCTATTAAACCAGATACACCAGTTAAAGTATTAGAACCATATATTCCATATGTGGATCTAGTACTCATTATGTCAGTAGAACCAGGCTTTGGTGGTCAAAAATTCAGAGAGAACGCTCCAGAAAAAATAAAAGAAGTAAAACAATTGATTTCAAAACAATCCAATCAAGTATTGGTTGAAGTGGATGGTGGTATCAATGCGGATACTGCTAAATTGTGTGTAGAAGCTGGTGTGGATGTATTGGTTGCTGGAAGTTATGTTTTTAAAAATGATATCCAGAAAGCTGTGCAATCTTTATGCGAGTAAATATTGTATTAAAGTTAGCTGAACAAGTTCCAATTATGGATTGTGATTATATTGGAGCGGATAAGGGTGCATTAACTTTAAGTAAACAAAATATACAGATGATTGCCTCAATTGGTGATTTTGATTCTGTAGAGAAAAAAGATCTAGAACAAATTCAATCACGTAGTGATGAAATGATTTGTTTGAACCCAATCAAAAATGATTCTGATGCAGAAGCTGCATTAAGATATGCACTTGAAAAAGGGTATGATGAAATTGCAATGTATGGTGC
>CAVKTV010000028.1:0-16222 GCA_963659075.1 Lachnospiraceae bacterium
TATCCTAGACATCTTTACTGCTTGATGCCAACCACAACTATTTTTAGATATTCTTCATTTAAAATAATGTACTAAAATCATTTTAGCACTTTAGGGTACCTCCTATAAGTTAAATTTCAATCGTTTGACAACATGGATTTTGACTCATAGGATTTTTTATAAACATAAAAAAGATAGCCTGATTGGCTATCTTCAATTGATATTGTAACTCCAACTATATCCAGTTCCATCTTCTGCATATAAAGCTAAAGTATAACTTCCTGGACTTAAGTTAACTGTTTGAGAAACTTGACCATTTTGTGCTGTAGCGAGTTCTGTCATAGTGCCATCGCTCGCAATTGCATAAGCTGTTACTTTACCATCGCTCTTTGAAGTGACAGAAACAGTTACACTGCTTGATACAGTAACATCGAAGCTACTAACTTGAGAACCAGTTGTCGTTGTTTGGCTTTCTTTCTTAGCAGTTTCGGAAGAAGAAGGATCCCATCCACTTGCCTTAGCTTCTTTATCATCAATGGAATATGTTGTGATGTTGTATTTACTATTGGATTCATCCCATGTGAGATGGAATTCAGCAGGAACAACGTAATTTGTTTGAGAAGTACTACCAATCGTTAGATTAAATTTGATTGTTGGACTTGCTTGTGTACCTGTGACTTTAAATTGATCAATATTTGGTTTTGTATATGCGGAATCATAATCATTATCTAGCTGTGCAATGATAGCTGTATTCGCTGATTGCAAGTAATAGTAATCTAAAGTTGTACTAGAACTTTCACTTGTTGCGCTAGCTTCTGCACTCGCACTTGGCGTAGGTGTTGATTCTGCCTCAGATGAATCAGAGCCAAGGTTCTTGAATAATAAGAACATACCTATGAGTAATAAGAATATAACTAGAATGATAATTCCAATGATGATTGGTAATTTATGATTGTCTTCTTCATAATCATCGTCATCATCATATTCTTCTAAATCAATATCTTGTGTGTCTTCTAAGTCTTTTTTGTATGCCATTTTACCCACTTCCTTTCTAATCAATAGATTCCATCAAATAATAGGATTCTATTTTTTCTTTTGAAATAATAACAGATTCTTGATGAAACAACGCACAAATATCCGCAGCTATCTCATCTACATTTTCTTGTGTTGCGCCAATCAAAGATAAAGCTAAACTATTTTCTTGTGTATAATGACCATTTTCATGGATATATCCACCTTCATTTCTACTTAATGAAAATGCAACGGAATAGTTCTTACAAACAATTCGAATAATATTCACTAAAGTATCTGTAGAGAACTTTTGTTCGTATGTATCTTTATCATTGAGACCAATCATGATCGTATATTTATCTGTAACAGTTATTTCTGATTTCTTCATGAATTCTCCCTCAATAATCATACATCATTTCAAACAGAAAAATCTTAAAATTACAAAACTCAGAAAAATGTGCAAAAAGTTTATAAAAAAGTTAGAAAAATGTGCAATAATTAAATTGAAAACTCAGAAAAATGTGCTTTTCGAATATAAATAGCGTTAGAAAAAGGTGAAATATATGAAAAGAAATGCGATGAAAGAACTAGTTCAATGGAAAGATGATGAGAATCGTAAGCCTTTGGTTTTAAAAGGGGCAAGACAAACAGGAAAAACATGGCTAATGAAAGAATTCGCAAATCAATATTATGATAACTATGTTTATTGTAATTTTGATGAAGAAGAGGAATTAAAATCAATTTTTCAAGTGAATAAAAATCCTAGTCGTATTATAGAATTGCTATCTTTGATTTCAAATACAAAAATAGAGCCTAAAAATACATTGATTATTTTTGATGAAGTTCAAGAATGTCCAGAAGCATTGAATGCTTTGAAATACTTTTATGAAAATGCGAATGAATATCATGTGATTGCGGCTGGTAGTTTATTAGGAACTTTATTAGCACAACCTAAATCTTATCCTGTTGGAAAAGTAAATCTATTAAATGTTTATCCACTTACTTTTGATGAATTTCTAGAAGCTACTGATATAAGTTTATTTAAATATTATGAAAGTATTCAAAAAGATCAAGCGATAGAAGAAATATTTCATCAGCGTTTGTTAGAAGTATTTAATAATTACTTGATTATTGGAGGAATGCCAGAATGTGTTTCTTCTTGGGTGAAATATAAAGATCCTAGTAAGGTTGCACGTATTCAAAAAGAATTGATTACGTTATATGAAAGTGATTTTTCTAAACATAATGGTAAAGTGAATTCTGGAAGAATTTTGATGGTATTTCGTAGTATTGTTTCTCAACTTTCTAAGTCAAATGAGAAATTTATATATGGGGCGGTTAGAACTGGAGGAAGAGCACGTGATTTTGAAGAAGCAATTGAATGGCTCGTTTCTGCGGGAATGTTGAATCGTGTGTATAACGTTTCAAAAGGAGAACATCCCTTAGTAGCATATGATAAGCAAGATCAATTTAAGCTGTATTTCTTTGATACTGGATTATTAAAACAAATGGCAGGGATCGATAATAATGCCATATTATTAAAAACAGATTATCAATTTAAAGGCCCTTTAACCGAAAACTATGTCTTACAACAGTTGCATGGTTTATATGAAGTGGAACCACGTTATTATTCTGATAAAAACAGTGAAATTGATTTTTTGATTCAAAATGGTACAGAAATCATTCCTGTAGAAGTAAAAGCTGGTGAAAGCAAATCAGCACCATCTTTTAAAAGGTACATTTCAAATAATCATTCTTCTTTAGGAATTCGCTTTTCTAAGAATCAATATCGTAAAGATGGAGTGATTGTAAATATTCCTTTGTATTTGGTAAGAAAATTAAAAACATTCATCTAAATAATGCAAAGCAAATCATCCAATGTTCTAATGGCATTGGATTTTTTGTGATGTTGAAAGTGATTAATTCTGCGCAAAAAAATAAAAAAATTATAAATTTTTTGATTTATAACTTTCGTATAACCTAGTAAGTGTAAACTTTCTTTGGAATAACAGAGAAGTGATATACACTTGCCCTATGTTTATCCTTCTACTGTTGAGAATCGCTACAATTTGTAACAATTAATCAATGTATTACATGAAGGACAATGTAAAACAACATTGATAGACAAAGAGGAATGAGAACGGCTTCGGTCGGTGATGAGATGATGTTTAGGGAAAATCAAAATACTGATCGTAAGTTACAAGATTTAAATAATAACGAATTAATTGATATCATTCATGATCTTCAAAATAAATTAGATGAAGGATCTGTTTCAGAAGAAAATACAAAGCAAACAAAGAAAAGAGAATATCGTAATACAATCAAACATGTTGTAGAAGTGTTGGTTGTAGCTGCTGCAATTTCTGTTCTATTAGCTACGTTATTCTTCCCAATCTTAAAAGTATCTGGTGTTAGTATGGAACCAACATTAGAGAATGGACAGATCATTGTATTAGAAAAATCCGGGAAATTTGAAACTGGCGATCTGATTGGATTCTATTATCAAAATAAAATTTTGTTGAAAAGAGTCATTGGACAAGCTGGTGATTATATAAATATTGACGCAAGTGGGAATGTTTACGTCAATGATGTGAAACTTGATGAACCATATTTAAATGAAACTGCTTTAGGTGATTGTGATATTGAACTTCCTTATCAAGTACCAGATGGAAAGATATTTGTGATGGGAGATAATCGCTCTAAATCAGTGGATAGTAGAAGTAAGTTAGTAGGTTGTGTATCTGAAGAACAAGTCGTTGGTAGAGTGATGCTAAGAATTTGGCCATTAAACCAATTTGGATTGATGAACTAGGAGAGGGGCAAATATGCTAAGAAGTGGTAATTCAAAAAATAAAATAATTCGTTTAGCAACGATGTTTGCTGTGATTTTAGTTGTTGTTTCCGTTATGCTTGGTTTGATGCAACCTGGAATTGCGCTAACGGGGGGGGACCAAACTACTAGTGATTCTACAGCAGATGTAGAAACAGAAGATACATGGAAACAATCATTTGCGGATGTTCAATTAACAGATGATTTAAATAGTAATTTAGTTTCTATTGCGAATACACAAATTGGTTATAAAGAAAGTGAATTGAATTACTACACTGTAACAGAAACAGATGAACATAAGGGTTATACTCGTTATGGTGCTTTTGTTAATGATAATTATATGAATTGGGATACTAGTTTTGTGGATTTCTGTATGAATTATGCAGGATATCCTCAAGACATTTTATTATTGTATTCTAATAATATAGATACATGGATCCAATCATTATCAGATAATGATTTATATGTAGATAATACAAATACAGAATATCAATTAGGTGATTTAGTTTTCTTCCAAAAAGAAAATCAAGAAACTTCAAAACAAGTTGGTATTATTACAGAAATAAATGTTAGAGAAGATGGAACATATATTTCTGTAATAGAAGGTAATTGTGATAATGAAGTTAAAAAGAATGAATATTCTATCAATGATATAAATATCATTGGATATTCACTCATTCATAAGATCCAACAATCATTACAAGAAACAAATCAAATAGAAGAAACTTCTATAGATACTACAGTTACTGAAGAAGAAACTTATAGTGATGAAAGTGGTATTAGTGTTGTGGATGAACAGAATGATGAAACAAATGAAATAGCAGTTGTTTCTGATACACAAAATGACATTGATTTTACCAATATGATTACTGGGGTAACGATGCAATACAAGAAAGATCAATGGGATACTTGGAAAGATATTACAGATGAAACAACAATTGAATATACATACTGGTTGAATGTCCAATTAGAGTATAAAGTTCCTGGTAAAACACTTTCTTCTGACAGTAAAACAATTACGTATACATTACCAGAACAATTACAAAGCTCAGGAACACAAAGCGGAACAGTAGAAAATTCATCTGGTGTTGAAGTAGGAACATATATTGTAGAAAATGGCGTTGTTAAAATTACGTTTAATGATGAATTTGTTAAGAGTAATGAAAATGGAAATGAAATTAATGGTTGGTTAAAATTTAATTGCTCTGTCAATAAAGATAAAGTTCAAGAATCAGAAAAAACAACAATTAAGTTTAATGATAATATTTCAAAAGATATAACAGTTAAAACACAAGAAACAAGCAAGGGTGATGTTACTGTTAAAAAAACATATGAAAACTTAGATGAAGAAAATGGTACGGTTACATATGTAATTACAGTAAGTAGTACGAATGGAACAAGTTCTGAAGTTAACCTTTCAGATATTATGACCAACACTTCTTTGAAAGATGGAACTTTCGAAGTAATGAAAAATTATCAAAAGATAACAGACGGTTATACGATTACTCCAAAGGGAGATAATACAGGATTTGATGCAACCTTACCACAAATGAGTGCTGGTGATACTTATCAAATTAGATATACTGCAAAACTTCCAGATGATTTAAAAGGTTATACAACTACTGCTACAAATACAGTTGAAGCTAAATCAACGAATACTGATAAAAAAGAAATATCAAGTACTGCAGGAGTCGAAGTTGAGTTTAAACCACTAGTAAAAAAATCAGCTGTGAATAATGGTGATGGTACATTGACTTGGACTATTGTAGTGAACAAAGGGAAAATCAATTTAAATGGTTGGACATTATCAGATGAATTAAATGGGCAATCGTATACAGGACCAGTAAATATCTCTCCTTCTGTAAATGGACAAAGTCAAATAACATTGCCATATACATTCCAAAATGATGATTACAACACGTATACCATTACATATACAACTGAAATTGGATATACAACTGGTGAAAATGTAACGAACGTTGCAAAAATAAATAAAGATGGATATACACCTGGTACAGACGAAACAAAACAATGGGTAACTAGAAGTGCTGTTGAAAAGCAAGGAACTGGAATTGAAGTAAATGAAGATAAAACTTTAAATTTAAATTGGAAAATTACAATACATATAACTGACGATATGGTGAATGGTTGGAATCTAACAGATACATTACAGAATAATCAATATTTCACACCGTCGCAAATATCTGCAATAAAAGCTAATTTAGATACTCTCCTAGGTTCTGGAAATTATGTTTTAAAGAGTGATAAAGATGTTGAGTATAGTGACGATAATACTGAAAATTGGTCTGGATTTAAGATTACAACAGTAGAAGGAACTACATGGCAATCAGGAAATTCCTATGAACTGAACTTGTCATCTACAAGTTCTCAATCATCTGTTGATCAAGTTTATAAAAATAATGTGAATTTAAATAATTTCTATGCTGAAGGAACAAATTCATATAAAAAAGATCAATATTATGTTGTAAGTAAAGTTGACGCAAATAATCCAAGCGGTGGTGATAAAACGACGCATGATAATCATGATGCAAATATCAATGGGGTTATTAAATGGGATATTAGCTTAAACTTCATAGGTAATGTAAAAGATAACGAGAATATCATTCTTACAGAGAATTTACCTTCTGGAGTTACGTTACAAGATTTAAGTTGTCAAAATCAAAAGTTTACTTGGAATGGTGATGAAGGAACTGTCATTGTAAATAATGCAGTCATTACAGCTAAAAAGAATAGTGATAATACAATTACAATCACAATTCCAAAACAGTGTTATGAAAATGAATATACTACGAAGCTAATGTTTCAGATTGCAGTGAAATTAGATAATGCTGATTCAAAGGACTGGACACAAAGTAATTATACAAATAGCGTCACAGTAACAGATGAAAATAAAAATGTTATTGGAACAGATAGCCAAACACAAGAAATTACAAATAAAACACAAATCTCCTTCTTAGAAAAGAATGGTTATCAAGTCGACGCTTCAAATAATGTAAGTTATGAAGTAAAGATAAATAAAGATGGAGAAGATTTATTACAAAATGGAGAAGGTGGAACGTTAACATTACAAGATATATTAACTTATCACTATAATCCATGGTGGGGAAAATTCAAATTTACATTAGTTCCTAATTCAGTACAACTTTATTATTTGAATGCAGATGGAACAAAAGGTGAAAAAGTCTCAAGTGATTTATATTCTTATACATATGCCGAATCAGCAGTGAATGGACCAAATCACAATGAAGGCGATTATGAACAAGATCGTACAAATGTACTAACAGTAAATGTTCCTGATGATACACCACTACTTCTAGTTTACAAATATAAAGCTGATGGTGTTGATGGAACTAATATATCTCCAAAAAATAGTGCAAGCTTATCAGGTGATGGTGAATCCTTTGGTACAGTTGAAAAAGAAGTATATGTTTTAAAACGTGAATCCTCTGCAGGTGCAGATATACAAGGTATCAACCTTTATAAAGTCGATAGTGAAAACTATGGAATTTATTTAAAAGGAGCAGAATTCACTTTGTATAGATATGATTCCGATTCAAAGAATTGGGTTGCCGTAGCTGAATATGAAAATCTTGTTTCTGATTCTAGTGGCCTCGTTGCAATGAGTGATCTACAACATAACCAAGCATACCGATTGGTTGAAACGAAAGCACCAGAAAATTATAAGATTACAGAAGGAATGGAAAGTGGATACGAATTTGTGATTGTAGATTCTGATACAAAAAAATATCCAATGTGTGTTCCAGATGAATTTAATGGGACAAGATTATCTTCAGGTCAAACAGTATATTTTCCAAATACAAAAGATGTGAAATACGAGCTTCCATCCACTGGTGGATCAGGAACTACTAGATACGTTATAGGTGGCGCTGTACTTATGTTACTCGCAGTATTCCTATATACATATAAAAATAGGCATAAACCGGAAAGGAGGACTTTACCATAAGCTCTCTCATTCCGACATTAGCCGGGTAAAAAAAGTATTACAAACAAACACAAAATAACAAACAAATAAAAAAGGAGAAAAAACAAAATGAAAAAGATTAAAAAATTTTTCGCTTTCGTTGCTGCAGTGGCTACATGTTTAGCACTAGGCGCAACATCAGTTAATGCTGATGAATCAACATACAGCGTAACTATCACAAACGCTACAGGCACTTATGAAATTTACCAAGTATTCTCAGGAGAATTAGCAGATGATGGTAAAACTTTATCTAACGTTCAATGGGGTAAAGATGTAAATGCATTCACTTATACTACAAAAGATGCAGCAGGAACAGAAGCAGCAACATCATCAGATAATGCTTCTGAAATTGCTGAATATCTTGCTACAAAAACAAATGACAGTGCAGTAGCTAAAGATTTTGCTGAAAAAGCAATTGCTGCTGTAAAAGAAGGTTTTAGTAGTGGTACAGCTACAGCAACAAATGGTAAAGCTACTTTCTCTGGCTTATCAGCTGGTTACTATGTAGTTAAGAATACTTCTGTTGCTGATGAAGAAACATATACAAGATACATTCTTCAAGTTGTTGGTAATGTAACAGTTGAAAACAAAGCTTCAGTTCCTTCATTTGAAAAGAAAGTAAAGGATACAAATGATTCAACAGGTGTAACATCTGATTGGCAAGATTCTGCAGACTATGATATTGGTGATGAAGTTCCATTCCAATTAACAGGTACTGTTGCATCAACTTATGATGAATATAAACAATATTACTTTGCATTCCATGATGTTGAAGAAGCAGGTTTAACTTTTAATGAAATCAAATCAGTTTACGTATTGAATGGTGAAACAGAAACAAAACTTGCTTCAACTGATTATTCTTTGAAAACTACTGGATTAACAGATGGTTGTACATTTGAAATTGTATTCTCTAATTTAAAGAATATTACTGCAGTTAAAGGTGGTTCTAAGATTGTTGTTGAATATACATCTACTTTAAATGAACATGCTGTATTAGGTAATCAAGGTAACGTGAATAAGGCAAAACTAGAATTCTCTAACAATCCTAATGAAGAACAAAGTGGAGATACTAAACCTGGTACAGGTGAAACACCTTGGGATAATGTAATTGTATTTACATATAAGACAGTGATTAATAAGGTTGATGCTGATAAAAACGCTTTAGCTGGTGCGAAGTTTGAATTAAAGAAAGTAAAAGTAGATAAAGATGGTAACCCAACTACTGAAGTTGTTAAAACATATTCATATTCAGAAACAGCTGAAGGTACAACAACATTTACATTCAAGGGATTAGATGATGGTACTTATGTATTATCCGAAACAGAAACACCAAATGGATATAACACAATCGAAGATATCACATTTACAGTAAATGCGGATCATACTATCACTTGGGATGGTACTAATAGAGATGCGGTCCTAACTTCTCTAACAGGAACAAAGGTTACAGGTGAAATTACATTAACTCCTTCTACAACTGAAGGATCATTAACTTCTAATGTAGTTAACAAGAAAGGTACAATCCTCCCTTCTACAGGTGGTATTGGTACAACAGTATTCTATGTAACTGGTGCTATCTTGATGTTAGGTGCAGGTGTATTACTTGTTTCTAGAAAACGTGTAAGTAAATAAAAATAAGTAAAAGATATGTCTGATGCAGTGTGTCTTATGACACACTGCTACAGATATATGTTATTCATTGATACAACTTAGGGAGAACTTTATGAAGAAGAATAAAACAAATATTATCTTAGTCATTATTTTTCTCATAGGGCTCTCCGTGATGTTGTATCCATCTTTCAGTAATTACTGGAATTCGATGGTACAATCCAAAGCTGTTGCTGGATATAACAATGCAGTACAGAAGATGTCACAAGTGGATTATGATGCAATGTTTCAGGAAGCAGAAGAATATAATTCTGCATTATTGAATCTTGATCGTCCATTTGAAAACTATGAATCTATTTCTGGTTATGATGATATCTTGAATGTATCTGGAACAGGAATCATTGGATATGTCACGATAGATAGAATCAAAGTGGAGTTACCAATATATCATGGTACATCAGAAGGTGTATTACAGATTGGTGTAGGTCATTTAGGTGGATCTAGTTTCCCAATTGGTGGTATTGGTACACATAGCGTTCTATCAGCACATAGAGGTCTTCCTTCTGCGAAGTTATTCTCAAATCTAGATGAGATGGAAGTTGGAGATACTTTTCAAATTACAGTATTGAATCGTGTATTGACGTATCAAGTTGATCAGATTCGTATTGTAGAACCAGAAGATGTAGATGAATTATTGATTGATCCTAACAAGGATCTGTGTACGTTAATGACATGTACACCGTATGGAATCAACACACATCGTTTATTGGTACGTGGTGTTAGAGTAGATAGTGATGTGAATTCCTATGTTCCTACAGATGCATATCAAGTAGAACCTAATATTGTTGCGGTTGGTTCTATGTTAGTGATTTTATCTACATTATTAGTGATTACTTGTTGTACTAGAATTGTGAAACGTAAAAAGAAGTTATGAAGAAGTTGAAGAAGGTATTACCAAATATATTGATTGGATTGGTATTTGTTGTTGGACTTGGAATCTTTACATATCCAACGATATCAGATCAATGGAATCGTTATCATCAATCTCAAGCAATTGCTAGTTATGAAAAACAAGTAGAAAGTACATCTGAAGAGGATTTTAGTAAGGCATGGAGTGAAGCTGAAGCATATAATGCTTCAATTGTAGAAAATACATTTCAGACAGATGCTTTTGAGGAAGAAGAAAAGAATCTAAGAGGAAGTGAATATTGGAATGTATTGAATTTGAGTGATACTGGATTAATGGGATATATTTCTATTCCTGAAATCAATCAGAAACTTCCAATCTATCACGGTACATCAGATGGTGTATTACAGATTGCGGCTGGTCACTTATCTGGTACGAAGTTACCAATTGGTGGGAGTGGTAATCATAGTGTGATAGCTGCACATAGAGGATTACCAAGTGCGAAGTTATTTAGCGATTTAGATTCTTTGAAAATTGGTGATAAGTTTTATATTCATGTGTTAGATCAAACATTAGCGTATGAAGTAGATCAAATATTACCAATGGTAGAAAAAGATGATGTGGAGACATTATCAAATGCTTTACAGAATGTAGAGGGTGAAGATTATGTTACGTTATTCACTTGTACTCCTTATGGAATCAATAGTCATCGATTATTGGTTCGTGGTACAAGATGTGAATATCATGGTGAAGATGAAGCGAAAGTAAGTGAAGAAACAATGCTGGAATCTATCCAAGAATACTACATGTTATATGCATTGTTAGTGATTGCAGTCATTGTATTGATATTTACGATAGTAAAAGTTAAGAAGTGGAAGAAGAAAAAAGCCAAGGAGGTTAAACATGAGAAAGTTGAATAAGAAATATCTTATATGCATTGCGGTATTGATAGCTTTTATCATAGGAATGAATATTCCTTCATTATATGCAGCTAATGCGATAGATCCTACGAGAGTTGGCTCTTTAACGATCAATGTTTCTGATACGAGTACTTATGGAAAAGATATTCAAAATGCATCTATTCATGTGAATATCTATAAGATAGCTGATATGGCTGATACTGGTGCTTTTACTTCTACTTCAAACTTTTCTGAAATGAAAATAGAAGAGATTCCTTCTGGTAGTGAAGATTGGGAAAGTAGTTCTTTACAAGCAAAACAAATTGTTGAAGAGAAACAATTAGAAGCAGATGGAATGTTTGATGTTGTGAATGGTGTTGGTTCATATAATCGATTACAACATGGTCTCTATTTAGTATTAGCTGAAGATACAAATACAGAGAATTATACATATAGCTTTAATCCATATATTATTTCAGTTCCAAATAATTACTATTATCAAACAAAAGATGCAAAGGATGATGAATGGATCTATGATGTGACAGCTGGTTTAAAACCAGAAAGAAATAATCGTTATGGTAGTTTAAAGATCATTAAGACATTAAATGAATACAATGAATCTTTAAAACAAACAACATTTGTATTTAGTGTTGAAGGTAAAGATGATGATGGAAATGTTGTTTATAGTAATGTTGTTTCCACAACATTTGATTCTGCAGGTAGTAAAGAAGCTGTATTAGATCAAATACCAGCTGGTTGTAAATTAACGATTACAGAAGTCTATAGTGGAGCTAGTTATACACTTGTGAGTGATTCAGAAAAGTATGGAACAGTTGTGGCAGATGAAACAATAGAAGCTGACTTTACAAATACATACAATGATGAATTAAAACCAGGATATGGTGTAACAAACCATTTTGATTATAGTGAAGATAATGGTTGGACTTGGACACAACAATAGGAGGGAGAAAATGAAAAAGAACTTATTAAAGAACAAAACATTTTGGCTCGCTACTATTGCTGGAAGTTTAGTAATGTGTGTATCTGTTCCAAGTGCTATGGCATACTTCACAACTTATGTTAAGGCTGAAGGTGGTTATGAAATTACACTTGGTTCTGAAACAACGATTGAAGAAAAAGTTAAAGATATGACAAAAGAAATCTCTCTAACAAATACGGGTGAAACGGATTGTTATGTCAGAGTGAAAGTATTTAGTGGTAGTCAAATTGATATTACATATACAAGTGCGACTGATGATAGTGGAAATGCGTATTGGACAAGTAATGAGGATGGCTATTGGTATTATAAAGATATTTTGAAAGTTGGTAGTTCTAGTGAAGTATTAAAAGCGAAGATTCAAATGGATGAAGACTTTAAAGATAGCTTCAATGTTATTGTCATACAAGAATGTACACCTGTTCAATATCATGAAGATGGCACAGCGTATGCTGATTGGAACGCTAAAGTTGATACAAAGACGGATATTGGTGTTCAGGAGGCAGCACAATGAAATGGCTAAGAAGTAAAAAGGGAACATTGGTTCTAACTTGTGTTGCGTGTGTGTTGTTACTTATGAGTGGAATTGGTAGTACAAGAGCTGCATTAACATATTTTAGTGAAAATTATACTGCACAAGTAGAAATGAAAGATATTGGTGTAACTCTTGTAGAAACAAGTGCACAATCAACAAAAGACATTAGTAGTAGAGATTATACTGGTAGTGATGATGCATGGGATACAACACAAGGTGAATTGTTATCTGACATGTTAGAAGAATCAGATAATCAGTTGTTGTTAGGAAAAGCTTATAAAGAAGAATTATCTGTTAAGAATTCTGGAACAATCAATGAATATGTTAGAGTTCGTGTTTATAAGAGTTGGACAAACGCTGATGGTGAGAAAGAAACATCATTAGCTCCATCTTTGATTGTATTAAATCTAACAGATAATGGTTGGATCATTGATGAAGAGAATTCAACAGAAGAAAGAACTGTTTTATATTGGCCAAATATATTAAAAGTTGGTGAAACAACAAAACCATTATCTGATACATTAACAATTGATTCATCAATAGGTAATAAAGTCACAAAAGAAACAATTGTAGAAGATGGTGTTACAAAGACCACAACAAAATTTAACTATGATGGTGTGAAGTTCCATTTGAAAGCAGAAGTAGATGCAGTACAAACACATAACGCAAAAGATGCAATTAAAAGTGCATGGGGTGTTGATGTAAATGTGGCCTCTGATGGGTCCATTTCGTTACAGTAAGGAGGAGAAGATATGAAGAAAAGATGGTTGATACCAGCTATAACATTATTTCTAACTTCTTTTGTAACAGTAAATGCGGAAAGCTTTTCAGGTGGTGATGATTGGAATGTATACTTTGATGGAAAGAATATGACAAGTACATTTAAGAATACAGATATTGATGATGCAATATACAATCTAGAACCAGGAGATAGTGTTGATTTTCATTTATCTTTGAAAAATGAATATAAAGAAACAACAGATTGGTATATGACAAACGCTGTATTAGAGAGTTTGGAAGATACACAAAGTGTTGCGGAAGGTGGCGCATATTCTTATATATTGACGTATATTTCTTCTGATGGCAAAGAGAATGTTTTATATAGTAGTGATGAAGTTGGTGGTGAAACAAAGAATGAAAGTGGTGAAGGTCTTCATCAAGCAACAAATTCATTAAAAGATTATTTCTACTTAGATCGTTTAGAAGCAAATCAATCAGGTGAAATTACATTACATGTTGCCTTAGAAGGTGAAACACAAGGAAATACATATCAAGATACGCTCGCTAAATTACAAATGAATTTTGCGGTAGAACTTGTTACTTCAACAGGAAATCGTAAAATTGCGGATACAAGTGACCATAGTCAAGTACTCTTATATTCTGTGATTACTTTGGTTGCAGGACTAGCTTGTGTTGGACTTGTGATTTACAATGTGCGTCAAAGAAAAAAGGAGGATGAATGATGAAACTCCGTAAGATGTTCAAAACAGGAATCCTTCTTGTATGTACGCTATTCATGCTTGTACAAGGAAAACAAATGGTAGTCGCTGAAAAGGGTGGAAATGATTCACATTACACCTATACCATTACACTTTATACGGGTAAAGAAGGTACTTTCTCAGATGGTAGTACAGAAATAAAGATTACAGATCTTGAATATGGCCAAGTGATTTCTTTGGGTGATTATCTATCAAACGTTAACTTAAACGATGCAGATAAATACTATGTCAAAGGAATCCGTGAAAGTGGAAAAGATAATAACACAGTTAGTACACCAGCCTTCAAAGTGGAATGTGATAGAGAATATGTAGTTGCTTATGGTATTAAAGGTGATATGACAAAATATACTGTCAATTACCAAGATGAAAATGGAAATCCTTTAGCTGAAAGTCAAACATACTACGGTGTTGTAGGAGATAAGGCAGTCGTAGCTTTCCACTATGTAGATGGCTATCGTCCACAGGCTTATAACTTAACAAAGACATTAAGTAAGAATGAAGCAGAAAACGTATTAACGTTTACATATCAAAGAATTGTACAAACTTCAAACACAGATACAAGTACGACTACAAATAACACTACTACAAACAATCAAAATACAAATAGTAATGTTAGTGGTAATACAACAAATGATCAAACAAATGTAGATAACACGACTACAAATGATACACAAGAAAATACAACTAATGATGAAGATAATCAAACTACTGAAGATGTAATTGACCTAGATGATGATCAAACACCTTTAGATAATGGTAGTAAGAAAGATCAATCTTCAAATCAAAGACCAGCTAGTTTTATGTATATCATGATTGGACTTGCATGTATTGCGATACTTGCATTGATCATACTTTTTGTTATCATTAAGAAAAAGGATCAAACAAAACGTGAACAAAAAGAAAACGAAAACAACAATGATATGTAATATAACAGGAGGATTACTATTAATATTAGTAATCCTTTTGTGCATTCCATTAACAATTCCTAGATTGTTTGGATGTGAAATCTATCATGTTATCAGTGGTAGTATGGAACCATCCATTCCTACAGGGAGTGTCGTATATGTAAAAGAAACAGAAGCATCTGAAATACAAACAGATGATGTGATAGCGTATTATAGCTCTGAAGATACAGGAGCAATCATTACACATCGTGTTGTACAAAATAGAGTTGTTTCTGGTGAATTTATCACAAAAGGTGACGCAAATAATAAAGAAGATGTTACTCCTGTTTCTTATGAAAGATTGATTGGAAAAGTAGTTTTATCTATTCCATTTTTAGGAAGTGTATTAACAATCATTTCTGGAACAAGTGGAAAGATCTTTGTTGGTTGTTTGATAGTACTAGCAGTAATTTTAACAATGAGAAATAAATGATTCAAAGTTTTTTTAAGATGATCAATAAAAAGCTGTCATAAAAGAGTAAGAATATAATGAGAGATATTGATTTACAATTGCTATACAGTGTAATGATAGAGTGTTGTTAAATGGGATCATTAAGAGTATATTATATTTATACGGAGGAATTAGACATGTCAACAACAAATTTAAACATCAGAACAGAAAAAGATGTAAAAGAACAAGCTGAAAAAATTTTCAGCGAACTTGGTCTTAATATGACAACCGCAATCAATATGTTCTTAAGAACTGCTATTCGTGAACATGGCATTCCTTTTGAATTGAAATTAAATGTACCTAATGATACGACTGTAGCTGCTATTGAGGAAGGCAAAAAATTATTAGATGATCCTACTGCTCCAAGATATTCTAGTATAGATGAACTTAAGGCAGCACTAGATTTATGAAATACGATATTTAATTTACCGGGCAGTTTAAAAAAGATTTGAAGCTTGCAAAAAAACAAAACAAAAATCTTCATAAATTGTTTGAAGTAATTAATATGTTAGCGGAAGGTGAGAAAAAAAAAAAAAAATATAGAGACCATGATTTAACG
>CAVKTV010000029.1:0-15534 GCA_963659075.1 Lachnospiraceae bacterium
GACAAAAAAAGTGATATCCATTAAATGGGATACCACTTTGTCAACAGACTGAAACTATCTGATTTTCTCAGATAGTTAAGCTTTCTTTTTATAGATGACGTTTCCAATACCTTGAACAAGTTGTACGATCAAGATCAATACGATTGAAGTAACGACTAGATAGCCAATATCATAGGCTTGATATCCTTTACGAATTGCGATATCACCTAGACCGCCACCACCAAGTGTACCAGCCATTGCACTCGCACCAATCATATTAATGATAAGAAGAACTACACCATTTAATAAACGAGGTACTGATTCTTTAAAATAAACCCTAAAGATGATCTGCATGTCTGTAGCACCAAAGGATTTCGCAGCTTCAATGACCCCTGCATCTGTTTCACGTAGTGCATTTTCAAATACACGTGCAATAAATGGAATTGCATAAATCGTTAATGGAACGATAGCTGCAGTTGTACCGATGGATTTACCCGCAATGAATCTCGTTACAGGAATTACAATAACCATCAATATAACAAATGGGAACGAACGAAAAACATTTACAATTACATCTAAGATTCCATACACGATACGATTTGGTTTTAAACCATCTTCAGCAGTTAAAGTTAATATCACTGCAGGAATAAATCCTAAAATAACCGCAATCAATGTAGAGAAGAACACCATATAAAGTGTTTGCCATGTACCTTTTAAGATTACGTCTAACATATTATAGAACCTCCCAAGCTACATTTTTACTTTCTAAAAACGCAAATACTTTTTCTTTATCGTCTTCTTTGATATTTAAAATCAAAGAACCAAATACATTTGTTCTAAATTCTTCTAATTTAGCCCAACAAATAGAGAAATCAATGCCTAGTTCTCTTGCCATTTCTGTAATCACTGGTTCATCAGATGAATCATCTGTAAAGAACAATTGTACATTTACACCCGTATTAGGTAATGCTTGTCCTTCTTCTCCTAAGAATTTCTTAATATCTTCTGTTGGTTTAACAAACAATTCTTCTGGTTTACCTTCCGCAAGAACAACACCATGTTTTAAGAATGCAACTCTTTCGCAAATTTGTTTTACAACTTCCATTTGGTGTGTAACAACAACAATTGTGATTCCTAGTTCTTCATTGATTTGTTTTAATAGTTCTAAGATACCATGTGTAATTCTAGGGTCTAAAGCAGAAGTTGCTTCATCACAAAGAAGAATCTTTGGATCATTTACTAACGCTCTAGCAATCGCAACTCTTTGTTTTTGACCACCTGATAAGTTACCTGGTCTTTCATGAATTTTTTCTTTCAATCCAACTAGTTCAATCAAATGTTCGATCTTTTGCTTATTTTCTGGCGTATTTGGATTTTCTCCCCAAAAACGTAGAGGTAAAGCTACATTATCATATACATCCAATCTAGAAAGAAGATTGAAATTTTGGAAAATCATTCCCATATTCTTTCTTAATTTTCTTAAAGCTTGTTTATCAGTTACATCTACCGTTGTACCATCAACTGTAATTGTTCCACTTTCATAAGTTTCTAATCCATTGATACAACGTAACAATGTTGATTTACCAGCTCCAGATTGTCCTATGATTCCATAGATTTCTTTTTCATTGATATGAAGATTGATGTCTTTTAATACTTCTAGATCACCAAAGCTTTTTCTTACATTTACAAGATCAATCATAAATACGCTCCTGTTTCTTAACATGAATATTCAGAGGGGTATCCCTCTGAATATCATTTTCATTCTGTTTTATTGAGATTAGTCAACTGCATTACCATTTTCATCGATGAATGAAGTAATTACAGATCCTTTATATGTATCTTCGATATATTCTTTAACTTTATCAGAAGTAATAGCCTTAACTAAAGCCTTTGTCTTTTCTGTGTTTAAGTTGTCTTCTTCAACTACAACATAGTTTGTTCTCTTAACACTTGTTTCTGTATCGAAAGATTCAACATAGATTGCTGGGTGAGAAGAAGGAAGTTCTGCTTCTAAAGCATAGTTACCATTAGCTACTACTGCATCAACATCTTCAAGTGTTAATGGAACTTGTGCAGCTTCAACTGGTTGAATTACATATCCATGTGGGTTTAATTCATCATTTCCATTGAATGTTGTTTCAGTAACAGCATCATCTGTACCTGGATCTTCTAATAGACCAGCTTGTACTAATACTCTTAAACCTCTATCTAAGTTATCTGTATCGTTTGGAACAGAAATTGTTGCGCCATCCTTTAGATCTTTGATATCTGTTACAGTAGCAGAATAGATACCCATTGGTTCAATATGAACACCAACAGCTGCTGCTAAATGAAGACCATTGGATTCATTTTGATCATTCATGTATCCAAGTGTTTGGAAATAGTTGGCATCTAATGAACCTTCTTCCAATGCTGTATTAGGTGTTACATAATCTGTGAATTCTGTAACTTCTAATGTCCATCCATCTTCAGCAAGAACATCTTTAACAACGTCATTTAAGATTTCAGCATGTGGTACTGCTGTAGCACCAACACGAATTGTTTTGTCTTCGCTAGAAGATGTTGTTGTGGAAGCTGTGGAAGATGCTGAAGAGCATCCTACAAGTGTGCAAGCTAATGCTGCTGCTGCGATTTTTCTGATTGTGTGTTTCATTTTCATTTTCCTCCGTTTTTCTTTTTGGCTTGAAGTAGGACGGGGTGATTTTTATTGCTCTAGAAACAAAAAACTACGCCCCTTAGATAAGGGCGTAGTATATTACGCTGTACCACCTTACTTTAAAATAACCTCACGATTATTTCCTCTTCAAGTACGCTGAATATCATCAGATATACTCTATGTCTATAACGGGACAGCCCGTCGTGATCTACAATATCGACCACGCAGCTCCAAGACCATTTTCACTTCATCTTTCCTTATCCTCTTTCAGCAAATGAGGACTCTCTAAGAAGTTCCAATCAAGTTACTCTTCTCTTCATCGCTTGTATGTCTATTAGTTTACTCTTCACTTTTGAATATGCAATACTTTTTTGTAATTTTTTTAATTTATTACATTTTATTTTATGAAAACTTTTTCATTTCTTAGCTTCTTCGATAATTTCTAATAGTTGATCATGTTCAATATAACCAGGAATATAGCCTAAATATTCACCATCTGGTTGAATAATAAATGAACATGGATAACCAGATACACCAAATGTATTTGTTACAGATAAATCACTATCAAACAAAATCTCAAAGTCATATCCTGCTTGTTCCATATAGTTTGTGATGTAAGAAATATCCCCTTCTCCATTGACACCAGGAGCAGATATCATCAACACTTTTGTATCTTCATCCGTATCTTGGATTTCTTTTAAAGAAGGAAATTCTTGATTACAGTAATGACACCAAGTTCCAAAGAAATTAATAATGATTGTTTTTCCTTTGTAATCAGTTAATGAATGTGTATTTCCATCTTCATCTTTCAATGTAAAGTTTAAATCTTCTATATTCAATTTTTCATCTGTTTCTTCTGATGTTTCTTCTACTGTTTCTTCTTCCACTGTAGAT
The DNA here is from genome assembly GCA_963659075.1 of Lachnospiraceae bacterium. GTDB lineage: Bacteria > Bacillota_I > Bacilli_A > Erysipelotrichales > Erysipelotrichaceae > Bulleidia. The sequence goes on from CAVKTV010000029.1 coordinate 3,530, forward strand.
TGTGTTGCTTGATAGTTTTGATAAGCTCCATACAACATATAACAACCACATCCAATCACTAAAATTCCAGAAATCACAGATGTATATTTCACTACATTTCTATATTTCTTTAATAGATTTAATATTTCTTCTGTAAATAGACCCAACAACAAAAAGATACAAACAAATCCAATTGCGTAACACAGAATATAGATCCAACCTAGTGCCTTACTTTCTGCACCACTCGCTAATACGATTGCTTGAGCGAGCAATGGTCCTGTGCAAGGTGACCACGCAAAAGAAAAGAAAAAACCTAATAACCAAGCTTTTATACATGTCATTGATTGATCTAGTTTCATCATTTTTTGATGCGTATTTTCTAGAAATGGAATACGAATGACATGTAAGTTTACAAGTCCAAGAAATACCAAAACGATTCCACCAATCAATTGAAACAACATATCATGATCTGTAAAGAAATCATGAATCAAACCAGTAGATAATCCCGCTAATACATAAACAAACAAGATTCCTAGAATAAAACAAATTGTTAAAAGAAATGTCTTCTTTCTTGAATACGATATATTTTCATTCTCATCTATTTTCTTACAATCTTTTGTAAGATAACCAATATACAAAGGTACAATTGGTAACACACATGGTGAAAAGAATGAAAGCAGTCCTTCTAGAAAAAGACTGCCACAAAGAATCACAGATTGCATTATGCAATCACTCCTAAGAAGTAAAACAACAACACAATTAATCCAAGAATGATTCTATATATACCAAATATTTTAAAGTTATGTTTTCTAATATATTGCATCAAATAGCGAATTGCGATAACAGAAACACCAAATGAAACAAGACATCCAACAAGTAATACAACCACACTCGCAAAAGTAACTGTAATATCCGCTTTAATGATTTTTAACAAAGATGCGCCAAACATAACAGGAATTGCCATAAAGAATGAAAATTCAGTCGCTGTACTTCTATTAAAGCCCAACAATGTTGCACCTAAGATCGTTGAACCACTTCTAGATGTTCCTGGAATCAGCGCAAGCATTTGGAAAGCACCAACACCCAATGCTTTCTTTGGTGTGATATCTTTTACAGTTTCTACTGTATATTGATGTTCTTTGTTTTCCATCCAAATAAACAAAATACCATACAAAATCAAAGTCACTGCAATGACCCAAGAAGCACTTAACACAGAATCCACTAAATCATCCAACAATATTCCAGCAATACCTGCAGGAACGCAAGCAATAATGATCATGATCCATAAACGATAAATACTTCTCTTTTTCGCTGGTTTCAATCTAGGATTGAATGGATTCAAACGCTTAAAATATAATAACAAAACAGCTAATATACTTCCAAATTGAATGACTACTTTATACATATCCCAGAAGTTTTGATTACTTACAGCATCTGTATAAACATTCATTGGTAAAAAGCTCTTCATAAGAATTAAATGTCCTGTAGAACTAATCGGTAACCATTCTGTAATACCTTGTACGATTCCATATAAAACGGATTTTATGATATTCAAAAATAAATCCATATACACATCCTCCAAATCCCAAAACATTATAGCATTCTTTCTGCAATTTAATCATTAAGAAAAGAACCATATGGTTCTTTTCATCTCTTTGATTTTTCAATCATTTCTTTGATATTAGAAAGATTTCTTCTCCACTTTGAATAATCTTGAATTCTCCAAGTCCAGTTTTTATGAGAAACCGTTCCAGGGCAATTGATTCTTGTTTCTTTTTCACCATGTAGATAATCCGCAAATGGAATAATTACAATATCTGCATTAGAATCTAATGAATATTGAATCACATTTGTCAGAAAACTATGTTCTTCATATCCCATTTTCTTTAAACAAGAACGCATTTTCCTTCTTTCAGAATTTTTAAAAGAATGATACCAACAATTGATTGGCATATTATCATGTGTACCTGTATAAACAATCAAATGTTCTTTATCTTCTGGCATTCCATCAGAATTCCATGAAAATTGAATGATACGCATGCCTCTGAAATTGTAATGATCACGCAATGTATATACCTCTGGTCTTAAAAGTCCAAGATCTTCCGCAATGATTTCTAATTCTGGATTCTTTTCTTGAATCAAATCAAATAATGCGTATCCTGGTGCTTCTATCCATTCACCATCAACAGCAGTAGGACAATCCGCATTGATTTTCCAATAGGTATCAAATGCACGGAAATGATCGACACGTACAATATCAAATAACTTTTGGGTATAGGCTAATCGTTCCATCCAAAAAGTAAAATCATTCTTTTTCATATAATCCCAATCATAGATTGGATTACCCCATCTTTGGCCCGTTGCACTGAAATAATCCGGTGGTACACCTGCGATAAAACTTGGTCTACCATCTGAATCAAGTAAAAAGTTTTTCTTAGAACTCCAAACATCTGAAGAATCCAATCCCACATAGAATGGAATATCACCCATGATTTCTATATCATGGTCATTGGCATATTGTTTAATGTCTTTCCATTGTAAATACGCTTCATATTGTAAAAATAATTGATATAAGATTTCCTCTTGATATTCTTTTAGATCCAGATTTTGTTTTTCTGGTTGCCACTTCATTTCTTCTTGCCAATCCATCCACGGTTTATTTTGATTCACTTTTTTGAGTGCACGATAGATTGCGTAGTTTTTGGCCCACTCTTGATACGCAAACACAGCGTAATTTTGATCTGGTTTGAAATTCTTATATGCTTGTCTTAAATATGGTTCTCTAAATTGACGAACAGAGGCAAAATCTACTCTTTTCTTTCGTCTATGAAAAGAAGGAACCTTGTCTATTAATCCTTTTTCACACAATTGATCCAATGAAATATAAATATCATCTAATGCATAAGATGAATAACAAGCATATGGTGAATTATCATCCCCAACCGGATTCAATGGCAAGATTTGCCATATATGCATTCCTGACTTTTCTGACAAGTCAATAAATTCTTTTGCCTCTTTTCCAAATGATCCACATCCGTGTCTTGATGGCAGTGCAGAAACAGGCATTAATATTCCAGCTTTTCTCATAAATTTAAAACCTCTTAGCTATTTTTAGTATACCTTTAACTTTCTTCTTTTCCAATTCTCAAAAACTATTATGTGATGTGATATACTTTAAATGTTGTTTTTTATAAGGGTATAGGCTAAAGCCTCGAAAAGGAGAAGAAATGAAACTCGAAAATGAATTGACGACTATTTTAAAGAAAGACGTTAAACAAGCAACAAATCTTCAAATTTTTAACGCACTCAATGAGCTCGTTAAAGACAAAGCAGAAAAGCTTCCTTATGTTCAAGGTGACAAAAAACTGTATTATATTTCTGCTGAATTCTTAATTGGTAAACAATTAGGAAAGAATCTCATCAACTTAGGCATCTATGATGAAGTATGTGATCTATTAAAGAAAAATGGTAAATCTATTGAAGAAGTAGAAGAAATGGAAAAAGAGCCTTCTTTAGGAAACGGTGGTCTTGGTAGACTCGCTGCATGTTTCCTAGATTCTATCGCAACATTAGACTATTGTGGTGATGGTGTTGGTTTAAATTATCATTTTGGTTTATTTAGACAACAATTCAAAGACAATAAACAATATGAAATTCCTGATGAATGGTTAAAAGGAAAGAATATGTTAAGAGATACAAAAGTATCTTTCCCAGTAGAATTAGCTGGTAAAACATATCAATCTCATATGTATGATTTAGATATCATTGGATATCATGGAAATAAAAATACATTACATTTATTTGATTTAGATACTGTTGATTCATCTATCATTACAGATTCTATTAACTTTGATAAAACAAAAATCGATAAAAATCTAACATTATTCTTATATCCTGATGATAGCGATGATGATGGTAGAAAGTTAAGAATCTATCAACAATACTTCATGGTATCAAATGCTGCACAATTGATTCTCATGGAAGAAAAACAAAAAGGACATAGTCTCTATGATTTAGATAAACATGTCGCAATTCAGATCAACGACACACATCCTTCTATGGTCATTCCTGAATTGATTCGTTTATTAATTCTAGAAGGCATTCCTATGAAGACTGCTGCAGGTATCGTATCTAATACTTGTGCATATACAAACCATACGATCTTAGCAGAAGCTTTAGAAAAATGGCCTCAAGACTATATGTTAGAAGTTGTTCCTCAATTGATGCCAATCATTGAAGGATTAGATTATGTTGTTAATACAGCATTCCATGGAAACAAAGAACTAAATATCATGGATGATGAAAATCGTGTACATATGGCAAAGATGGATATGCACTTTGGTCATTCTATCAATGGTGTAGCTGCATTACATACAGAAATCTTAAAGAATCAAGAGTTAAAGCCATTCTATGATATCTATCCAGATAAATTCAATAACAAGACAAATGGTATTACATTCCGTAGATGGATCATGCATTGTAACCCAGAACTTTCTAAATTGTTAGATGAAACAATTGGAAGCGAATGGAGAACGGATGAATCCAAACTAGAATTATTATTACAACATTATGATGACGAAGCATTCTTAACAAAAGCTGATGAAATCAAATACAACAACAAAGTGCGTTTCGCTAACATGATCAAGAAAACACAAAAGATCGATGTTGATCCAAACTCTATCGTTGATATTCAAATCAAGAGAATGCATGAATATAAACGTCAACAAATGAATGCATTATGGTTAATTCATAAATATCTATCTATCAAGAACGGAGAAAAACCATCACGTCCTGTAACGGTTGTATTTGGTGGTAAAGCAGCACCTGCTTATTATCAAGCAAAATGCGTTATCCATTTGATTCTTTGCTTACAAGACTTAATCAATCATGACAAGGATGTAAATCAATATCTCAAAGTCGTTATGATTGAAAACTACAACATTTCTAAATCAGAAATCGCAATCCCAGCAGCTGATATTTCCGAACAAATTTCATTAGCGTCTAAAGAAGCTTCTGGAACAGGTAACATGAAATTCATGTTGAATGGTGCATTAACACTTGGAACATTAGATGGTGCCAATGTTGAAATCAAAGACTTAGTTGGAGATGAAAACATCTATACATTCGGTAAATCATCCAATGAAGTCATCAACTTATATAACACTTCTGGTTACCACGCATCTGATTACTACAACAATTCTGCATTAATCAAAGAAGCTGTCGACTTCATCACTAGCAAGCAACTCATTAAACTAGGTGATGAAAAGATGTTGAAAGATCTACAAGATAACTTGATCAACAAAGACTGGTTCATGACTTTATTAGATCTTGAAGATTACTGTTCAACAAAAGAAAGAGTACTTCAAGACTATGAAAACCGTGACTGGTGGAAGAGAAAGACACTTGTTAATATCGCAAAAGCTGGATTCTTCTCTTCTGATAGAACAATTAGAGATTACAACAGAGATATCTGGCATTTAAAATAAGGAGATTTAAAATGGTCATTATTGAAATGGACAATGGTTCACAAATCAAGCTTGAACTTGATCCTACTGCAGCACCTATTACAGTAGCGAACTTTGAAAAATTAGTAAAAGAAGGATTCTATGATGGATTAACATTCCATAGAATTATCCCTGGATTCATGATCCAAGGTGGAGATCCTAAAGGAAATGGAACAGGTGGTTCTAAAGAAAACATTAAAGGTGAATTTGCCAGCAATGGTGTAAACAATCCTTTAAAGCATACACGTGGCGTTATTTCCATGGCACGTGCAATGGATCCTAACTCTGCTTCTTCTCAATTCTTTATCATGCATGCGGATGCACCACATCTAGATGGTCAATACGCTGCATTCGGTAAAGTTGTTGAAGGAATGGATGTTGTTGATCATATCGCAAATGAAAGAACAGATTTCCGTGACGCTCCTCTTACAAAAGTAGTCATGAAACGTGTATTCATTGAAGAATAAGGTACAAAAAAACAGAGTTGAATTTCAACTCTGTTTTTTCATTACTTGTTTACTACGTCTTTGAATGCTTTAGCTGCCTTGAACTTTGGAGCCTTAGAAGCCTTGATTGTGATCTTTTCACCAGTTGCTGGGTTTAGACCAGTTCTTGCCTTCTTAGAAACTCTTTCGAATTTACCAAAGCCATTGATAGAAACTTCTCCACCCTTAGCTACTGTATTTGCGATTTCATCAAATACATAACCTACAGCTTCTGTAGCGTCCTTCTTTGTCCATCCAAACTTTGCAGCTAAATCTTCAGCTAATGTTTTCTTTGTGATCATTTTTGTTGCCATAATAATATGTCTCTCCTTCTTCGACTTCATTTAGTCTACTATAGTTTCATAGTAAGTCAATACTTAACGTGTATTTACGCGTATTTATGTGTTATTCGTATATAACTACTAAATAACTTTGACGTTCTTAATGAATCCACTATAGAATTATTGATCATTTTCATTTATCATAATTCATATGTTCAAAAAAATACTATCTTTGATATCAATCTTATTCTGTATGATTGTTTCGATACAACCAATTCAAGCACTTGATACAACTGTATTAGATTCCGTTGGTGCCACTTACGCAATTGTCATTGATCGAGATACCAATCAAGTTTTATGTGAAAAAAATGCAGATACGAAACTCTATCCTGCATCTTTGACTAAGATGATGACCGCAATCATCGCAATTGAAAATCTACAAGATTTCAATCAAACAATCACGATTACTGAAGAAATGCTCGCTGGATTAAAAGAACAAGACGCATCTTTAGCTGGATTTGAAGTTGGTGATACACCTACCGTACAAGATATTTTATATGGAATTGCCTTACCATCTGGTGCAGACGCAACAAATGCTGCTGCTTTTACGATTTCTGGAAGTATTGAAGCGTATGTAGAACTCATGAATGAAAAAGCACAACAAATTGGTATGACAAATACACATTTTGTGAATACAACTGGTTTACATGATGAAAATCATTATTCTACCGCAAGAGATCTATCAAAATTATTACAATATTGTTTAAATAACGAAACATTCCAAACAATATTCTCTACACATACATACACAACTTCTTCTTTACCTTCCGCAATCAATGGAATCAATTTAACAAATTCTTTATTTAAAGCAGCTGAAACAAATAACTACGCTATTCCCGGACTCATCGGAGGAAAAACAGGTTTCACTTATCCTGCTGGTCATTGCTTAGCTGCGTGGGAAGATATCAATGATATGCACTTAATTACAATTGTTTGTAATTCTGATGCATACGCATATAACGCTCCACATATCGCAGATACAAATACGATTTTAGAACAATTACAATCTTGGAATAAAAAAGCTTTATTAACAAAAGAAGATGTCATCACAACAATTGAAGTGACACATCCTCATGCGAAATCTGATACCCTAACCATAAAAGCACCTGAAGACTGTAACTTAGATTTACCAAATGATGTAGAATCATCAATTACTTGTACACTTCCTACAAGTGTTGCGGCTTCTCTTAGATCACAAAACATTGAAGGCGATTTAACTGTTACGGTTCAAGGGCAAGTTGTTTATACAACAAAAATCATGGTCAAGATCAAAGCAGAATCTCATTTCTTAGATAAAGTATCATTGTGGTTCTCATCTATATTCTAATAGTAGGCAAAGATATTATCTCTGCCTATTTTTCTTTTTGATGATTTTATATTTTGATTTACGAATAAAAGAAATACGAATCTTTTCTGGAATCAATCTACTCATTCGATTCATAAAACCAGGAATGATCAAACATTGATTCTTCATATGTTTAATTGTATACTTCACGACTTTATCTGCTTGCATGGCATACTTAGGGGCAAAGATTCCAGTATTTGTATAGAAATCTGTATCGACTGGTCCTGGACAAACACAATAGACCTGTACACCATATTGTTTATATTCTTCATGTAACGCTCTTGTATAAGAAGTCACAAAAGATTTAGAAGCATAGTAACCTGCGATATAAGGTCCTGGTTGGAAGGAACCTGTAGAAGAAATATTCACGATTGTTCCATGTTCTCTTGTTTTCATATCTTTTATGAATAACTTTGTTAGAGACATCATCGTAATATCATTTAAAACAACCATTGCTTCTTCTTGATCGATATCAATGCGATCTGCTTGTTGTGTATAACCAACACCTGCATTATTGATTAGAATATCAATTTCTTCACCAATCATTTCATAAAGTTGCTTCGCAGAACCAACTTTTGATAAATCTAAAGAATAAATATGAATACGATTATGATATTGATTTTCTAACTCTGTTTTTACATTGATCAATTTCAATTGATTTCTAGAAACAAGATATAATTCATCCCCAATTGAAGCATAATATTCCGCAAATGCATATCCTATTCCTTGTGAAGCACCTGTAATCAATACCTTACTCATAAGCTTTTCCTATTTGATCCGCAACTGTTTTACCAGAAACAAATGCCCATGTATTTCCTGAGCCTTCTTCACTCTTTGATACATTCGCAGCACTTCCTACTACAAATATATTTGAGATACTTTGATTTGTATCTTTTTCAATGACGTTTAAATTCTCATCAATTACGATACCACCATTTGTATCATATGTTGCGTTAGATAGTTTCACACAAACGATTTCTACTTCTGTATCTAAATATCCTTTATCCACTCTACCAAATAAATCTTCTTGTTCATTTTCAGAACATGCATTATATGTTTCGATTGTTTCTTCTAAGTTTTCAAAAGATGCATCTACATTAGAAAGTAATTCTTCTAAATCAGTACCACTTGTAATATCTGTTAGTTCTTCAAATGATTCTTCACTTAAATAAGAACTCTCTTTTAATTTTTGTATCCATTTTTTATATGTAGACCCATTCATAATCAAATAAGAAGGTACAGTAATAGAATCATTGATATCTGTTCTTGTGCTTGTTTCATTCACAATACGATTTCCTTCTCCATCTACTAATATCAATCCATGATCCATTACACTTTGATTTGCGTAATATGTATCTACATATGTATTCTCATCTACTTGTAAGGCAATCTTTGTTTGTAATGTGTCATCTTGTTCTACAACTAAATATCCAGCATCTTCAAAGATTTGATTCATATCACCTGTGTTATAAGAATAAAGCGTATGATTATCACTACCACTTGCGATAACGATATAATCCGCACTAATACGATAGATTTCTCCATTCTCATTCATCGCGATAATACCAGATGTATCATCATCTAACGCATATACACAAGTTTGCGTTAATATTTCAGCACCAGATACTTCAACTTCTGTCGCTAACAATTCCCCAATATTTGTATTTTCTGTTGCGTATTCTGTAAGAGCATTTGTTTCAGAAAGCTCATCTTTTGAAAAGACTACACCAAGATCTTTTTTCTGCCATTGAATTGTTTTTTCAAAATCAGAAAGTGAATCTTCATCTGCATCAACATCTACTTCTTCATACAATTGTGTGTAATTTCCACCATATCGAGTAATACCACCCAACGTATCACTCTTCTCTACAAGAATACATTGCACACCCAATTGTTGTAGACGTAAAGCAGTTGTCATGCCACTTAATCCACCGCCAACAATCACAACATCACTTGTTTTTTCAATTTCCTTGGAAATATGTTTCCCTGTTGTATCTTCATTCCATTCATTCACATCTCCATGTGCTTGTGTAATTGTATCTTTAACAGCTTCTATAATGGCATTAGAAGTTGTTGTAGCACCAGTTTGTACATCCACATTGATAGATTGTTCTTTTTTAATATGATTCACAACAGTATTCACTGCAGCAGTAGTCATGATATCTGTATCAGAATCAGGAGTCACTATAATATCTGTTATATTTCCACTATCAAAAGTAACAGAGACTTGAATATCTCCATAGTATCCTGTAGCACTACCTTCATATGTTCCATCTTTTATATTCTTATTTTGAGAATCGGCACATGCATAATTACATAGCATTCCACCAATTAATAAGTATTTAATAATTTTCTGATTCATCATATTGAGTATAACATCTTTATTTGAATTTCAACTGAACATATTACTTTTCGTTCCAAATCGTATATCTTTGTAACAAAGCAGAATCATAGATTGATTTATGTATATTTTCTGTTTTCAGTTTACTAAAGGCCTCGTCAACTGAAACAGAATCATCCGCCTCAACTTGTGCTAAACAGTTCTGCATCATTGTATCAAATTCTTCTTTTTTTTTAATGTATTTTTAGCAATAAACTTTTCAAAAGAATCAATTCTTGTTTCTACTTGTACTTTTATATTTTGTTGTATCATCATACACACCTTTTGTTCACTCTACTGTACCACGGTGTATTGTTAAAATCCAACATACATACAAAATATAAATTTATCGATTATTTTTTTTCATATTAGTGCTATACTTGAGTTAGTTAAAACTAATCGGAGGCTGTTATGAGATTTTATACACATGGAGATGCTTCAAAACCTGTCATTTTATTATTACCTGGAACTTGTTGTCATTACACATTATTTGATCATGTTATACCTTATCTAACGGATGCATTTTATGTTGTTGTAGCTTCATATGATGGGTTTGACGAAAATGAAGATAGTGAATATTTATCTATGGATGATGAAACAGAAAAAATAGAGAAATACATCAAAGATACATTTGATGGTCATATCGCATGTGCGTATGGGTGTTCTTTAGGTGGATCATTTGTAGCGTATCTCATTCAAAGAAATCATATTCAAATAGATCATGGAATCATGGGTAGTTCTGATATGGATGAAGCTAGTCCTATCCCTGCATTCATCAAAGGTCATATTATGACACCTTTTCTTTATTCTATGATTCATTCTGGAAAGATTCCTAATTTCATGACAAAGAAATTAGAGAAATTAAAAGATAGCGAACCTGAACGTTACGAACAAATGCAAGCCTTTTTAAAGACATTCATGGTTCCCGCATTACAAAATATAGTCACAAAGAAAAGCATTTATAACCAATACTACTCTGACTTAGTAACAAAGTTAGACCATCAAATCCATCAACCAAATTCAACAATTCATGTATTTTATGCATTGAAGATGGGAGAACAATATCGACAACGTTATCTCACATTCTTTAAAGATCCTGATATTCGAGAACAAGATATGAATCATGAAACATTCTTTTTCTGTTATCCTGATCCATGGTCAAAAGAAGTGAAGAATTGTGTATTCAATAAAGAGGCCTAAGCCTCTTTATTTGATTCTACTAGCTTTACAATTGTTTCAATTAATTGTTTCATGTCTAATGGCTTAGAAATATGTGCATTCATTCCTGCCATCTTTGCGGCAATTTTATCTTCCGCAAAAGCATTGGCTGTCATCGCAATGATTGGAATCTTTTTCGCGTCTTTTCTTTCCATTGCACGTATCTTTTGTGCAGATTCATATCCATTCATGATAGGCATCATGACATCCATCAAAATAACATCAATATCATTTAGATTCGTATTAGAGAAAACTTCTACTGCTTCCTTCCCATTCCAAGCTTCATAGGCTATTGCACCTTCTTCTCTTAATAGAAATTCCATGATTTCCATATTTAATTGATTATCTTCTACAATAAGAACCTTCATTCCTTTTATAGAATATTCTTCATGTTCTTCTTTTTCAACTACATTCTCAGATAAATCCACTTCAAATGGAATCAGAATATCAAATGTTGTACCAACATCTTTTTCACTTTCAAACGTAATTGTCCCACCCATTTTATCAACAATATTTTTAGTAATAGACATTCCTAGTCCTGTACCTTGATATTGTGTTTTGATTTGTTTATTTTCTTGTGTGAATGGTTCAAACAAATGTTTTTGGAATTCTTCACTCATTCCAATTCCAGTATCTTGGCATTTAAATTGTATCAATGTATTTTTGCCATCAAAGCTTACTTCTTTACAAGTAACGAATATTTTTCCATTATCTTTGTTGTATTTGATGGCATTACTCATGATATTCATTAAC
>CAVKTV010000030.1:0-15277 GCA_963659075.1 Lachnospiraceae bacterium
GCGTATGATTACAAATCATTCTACTGGTAAAATGGGATATTCTTTAGCTAAAGCCGCAAGAAATCTAGGTGCTTCTGTTACGTTGGTTACAGGAACGAGTCTATTAAATGATATTCGTGATGTAGAAATGGTTCATGTCATTAGTGCAGAGGATATGGCACAAGCTGTTTTAACAAGACAACAGGATATGGATTGTTTGATTTTAGCTGCAGCAGTAGCGGATTATACACCAATTGAAGTAGCGGATAATAAGATTCATAAAAAAGATGGTGATATGAATATCGCATTAAAGCGTACAAAAGATATTCTAAAAACATTAGGAGAAAATAAAAAAGAGGGACAAATCTTGATTGGTTTCTCTATGGAAACAGAGGATGTCATTGAAAGAACAAAACAAAAACTAGTAAAGAAAAATTGTGATTATATCGTTGCGAATAATTTGAAACAAGAAGGTGCTGGTTTTGGAACAGATACAAATATCGTTACTTTGATCAGTAAAGATCATGAAATATCATTTGGTAGATTATCTAAATATGATACTTCTATGAGAATATTTGAGAATTGTTTAAGAGGAAAGTAATATGAATATTTTAATGACAATTGATGTAGGAAATACAAATATATCACTTGGTTTGATGCAAGGAAATGATGTGATTGGTTCATTCCGTCTCACAACAAAAACACCTAGAACATCCGATGAGTTTGGATTGTGTATTAAAGAATTAATGGATACAACAAATATTTCAGATACGGATATAGAAGCAGTCATTATATCTTCTGTTGTACCTAAGATCATGTATTCTTTAAATTCCGCAATCGTTAAATATTTACATAAAGAACCAATTATTGTGGGGCCTGGAATTAAAACAGGTATTTCTATTCAAACAGATAATCCTAGAGAAGTTGGCGCAGATAGAATCGTAGATATTGCGATGGCATATCATACATATCATAAGTCATGTATTATTGTTGATTTTGGTACAGCGACTACATTTGATTTTGTTTCTGAAAGTGGTGTATTTAAATATACAGTTATTGCACCTGGTTTGGGAATTGGTGCCAATGCACTAACAAGTCAAACTGCTAAGCTTCCGGAAATTGAAATTCAAAAACCAAAAAGTATCTTGAATGGGAATACGATTACAGGAATGCAAGCAGGTGTTGTATATGGATATATTGGAACAGTAGAATATATCATCAAACAAATGAAGAAAGAATTAAAACTACAAGATTGTTTGGTTATCGCAACAGGTGGTTTAGGTAAAGTTATCACAAAAGAAACAGATGAAATTGATGTATATGATCCTGATATTGCGTATAAAGGTATGCGGATTTTATACGATTTAAACAAAAATAATTAAGATTATAGCTAAGAAAGAGGAGATTCCTCTTTTTTTCGATATAATAATTGTTGGGATTTAGGGAGATATAGGGAATGAAAAAAGGTAGACGTAGAGTTCGAAAAGGTAGACTCGTAGTTTTAGTTTTGGCAATTTTAGCGATAATTGGTGCTGGCGTATTTTGTTATGTAAAGCCAATGATTGATGAATATTATAGAGTTGGTTTTGTTTTGGACAAAGGTGATTCATCTAAAGTCATGTATCGTAATGAAAATCATGAGTTTGTATATGGATTACAGAAGATTGATGGAAAACAATATTACTTTGATGAAAAGACAGGTTTCATGTTTAAAGGATTGAAAGAAATTAATGGTTTTAAATATATGTTTAATGATGAAGGTGTTATGGTTATCAATCAATTTAAACATATAAAAGACAAAGAATCTGAACATGTTTTTTACTTTGATCATGAAGGAAAAATGGTAAAAGGTTTACAAACAATTCAAGATAAACAATATTTCTTTAATGAAGATGGATCATTAGTGACCAATCAATACAAACGTTTGAAATTAAATGATACAGAACAAATATCTTATTTTGATGAAGAAGGTAAGATGGTTACAGGAAGAAAGACGATTGATGGACATGATCGTTTCTTTGATGATCATGGAAAACTATCTATTGATATAGAATATCTTCAATCAGGTATTCAAAATATATTAGATTCCTATCGTGGAGATATTAGTATTTATTTTAAAGATCTGACAAGTGATGCATCTTTTGTGATGAATGATCATACGTATTATCCTTGTTGTATGATCAAAGTTCCTTCTTTAATAACGATCTATAATTGTATTCGAGATGGTATCATTACAAAAACACCACAAATAGAACATTGGATTGACTTAATGATTCGTATTAGTGATAATACCGCATTCAATAATTTAATGTGTGCAATTGGTGGTGGAAATGGTGTGAAAGGTGTAAATATGGTTACCAAAACTGCACATGAAATAGGTATGCATGATACAGACGCAAAACATGGATTAAAACCTGGAGAAAACTATTTTAGTGCAGGTGGTTCTAATAAATCTTGTGCAAAAGATCTAGGACTGGCGTTTGAAAAAATCTATAAACATGAAGTTGCCACACCTGAACTATGTGATGAAATGATAGAAATATTAAAAACATGTGATGACTATGAAGAATTACAAAATGGATTACCAAGTGATGTAGCGTTCGCTCATAAAACTGGTTGTGCATATGCACTCTATCATGATGGTGGTATTGTTTATCTAGATGGTAGAGAATATATACTTGTATGTTTTTCAGATAACGCAAGATATACGCTCATGATGCCAGAAGTATCAAAGTTTGTATATGAATATCAAGCTAACTTTATGCCAAATGAGATATTCTGATATAGGAATATATTAAATATCAGGATATATGTTATAAATTAAAACGCAGAAGCCACTAAAAATAGTGGCTTTTCCCGTATTAATTAAAAAACATTGTATACATAATTCGCAGTACATGCCTTAATAGATAAAGTTCCTTTTTCATTCATCATGGCTCAAATTGGATGTAACACAAAATAAAAACCGCATATTTATGCGGAATATTGAATGACTATGCCGATTGACAGAATTGAACTGTCCGCTGATCCTTACCATGGATCTGTATTACCACTATACTAAATCGGCGTAAAGCCTATATATGATAACAGAATATCTTAGTATAGGCTAATATTCTTTAACTCTTTATACACAAGATGTAATGGTAATCCCATAATAGAATAGAAATCTCCTTCTATATGTGTAATATATCTACCACCATATCCTTGTATCCCATATGCACCAGCTTTGTCATAACATTCACCAGTATCAATATAGGCATTGATTTCTGCATCGCTCATACTCGCAAAAGTTACTTTTGATACAGATACATCTTGAAATGTTTTTTTATTGCTGAGGAAAGCTAAACCAGTAATGACTTCATGCGTATTTCCTTGTATTCTTTTTAACATTTCAAAAGCTTTTTCTCTTGTTTTTGGTTTGCCTAAAGGAATCCCATTAAAAGCTACAATTGTATCTGATCCAATAACAATGGCATCTGGATATTGTTTTAGGATAGCACTTGCTTTCGATAAAGATAATTCTTTTACAGCTTTGTATAAAGAGATATCTTTTCGTAAGGTTTCATCAATATCTGCAGGGACACATTCAAAAGGAATGTTACATTTTTCTAATATTTCTTTTCTTCTTGGGCTTTGTGAAGCTAATATGAGTTGTTTCATGGTTTTATTATAATACAGTTATTGGTATAATAAAAAGCAGAAAAGGTGGGAAACATAATATGGGAAATAAACCAACATTAGTTATTTTAGCTGCAGGAATGGGTAGTAGATATGGTGGAATGAAACAAATTGATGGCGTTGGATCTCATGGAGAACCAATCATTGATTTTTCTATCTACGATGCATATCAAGCAGGATTTAGAAAAGTTGTTTTGATCATTCGTAAAGAACATGAACAACTATTTAGAAATGCATTAACAGATAAAGTTGCTAGAAACGGTATGGAAGTTGAATTTGCATATCAAGACATGAACAATATTCCTGAAGGATTTACTGTTCCAGAAGGAAGAGAAAAGCCTTGGGGTACAACACATGCGTTATTAGCTTGTAAAGGTGTTGTAAACGAGCCATTCGCAATCATTAATGCTGATGATTTCTATGGAAGAAATGCATATCAAGTTGTATACGATTATCTAACAAATGAAATTGAAGATGATAAATACGCTATGGTAGGTTTCCAATGTTTAAATACATTAACAACAAATGGAACTGTTACTAGAGGCCTATGCGAAGAAAAGAATGGAAATCTTTCTCATATCGTAGAAGTACAAAAGATTGCATTACAAGATGGTCATGCGGTATATGAAGAAGATGGAAGTTGGAAACCAATTGCTGATAACGCATTAGTATCTATGAACTTCTGGGGATTCACACCAAAGATTTTTGATGAATTAGAACCAATTTTCAAAGATTTCTTAGAAAATAATCTAGAAAGTAATCCAATGAAGTGCGAACATGTAATTCCTACTGCAGTAGGTGATCTTGTTCGTGATGGAAAGATTACTGTTAAGATGCTTTCTAGTAAAGATAAGTGGTTTGGTGTAACTTACAAAGAAGATAAACCAGATGTAGTAGCGAAGATTGCAGAAAAGAAGGCAAGTGGAGAATATCCTGACGTACTTTGGAAATAAGAATGATCCCGGTATGAGCCGGGATTTTTGTGAGGCTATATGATTAAAGCTGTATTTGTAGATATTGATAATACGCTGTTAAGTTTTGATGAATATGTAAAACAGTGTATGAAAGAAGGGTTCCAAAAGTATGGATTAAAACAATATGAATCATATATGTTTGATGTCTTTGTAGAAGAAAATGGGAATCTTTGGAAACAATTAGAAAAAGGACAATTAACTTTTGAACATCTAGAAGAAATTCGTTGGCAAAAAATATTAGATCGATTGGGAATTGATTTTGATGGGCTAGTCTTTGAAAGATACTTTAGAGAAGGACTATATAATAGTGCAATCTTAGAAAAGAATGCGTTAGAAATGATTCAATACTTGAATCAGAAATATATTCTTTGTTTAGCGAGTAATGGACCGTACTTCCAACAATGTAATCGTATCAAACAAGCACATTTAGATCGTTATTTTGAGTTGGCATTCATATCCGAAAAGTTTGGACATTCAAAACCTTCTAAAGAATTCTTTGATTGTGCATTTCAAGAATTAAATGAATATCATAAACAAATGATTTTGCCACAAGAGACTTACATTATAGGTGATTCATTATCTTCTGATATGCAAGGTGGTATCAATTATGGAATGCATACAATATTTTATAAGAGAAACAAAGATAGCGTTGTTCCTGAAACAGTAGAACACGTAGTAGAAGATTTGATTGATGTTCGAAATATCTTATGAAATATGAAAAATATTTCATAATTCATGTAAATTATGAAAATTATTTTCTATTTTGCGTTAAATTATACAAATAAACGAGTATAATAATGCAAGATACGAGGAGGGACTAATATGAGTATCGTAAAAGAAACAATGGATTTTGTGACAAAGTTTGATCCAGAAGTTGGGAATGCATTAGAAGCAGAGTATCAAAGACAAAAGGATAATATTGAATTGATTGCGAGTGAAAATATTGTATCCGAAGCAGTTATGATGGCAATGGGAAGTGTTGCGACAAATAAATATGCGGAAGGATATAGTGGAAAAAGATACTATGGTGGTTGCCAAGTAATCGATCAAATTGAAACAATCGCAATTGAACGTGTTAAAAAATTATTTGGTGCAGAATATGCCAATGTACAACCTCACTCAGGTGCCTCCGCAAATTTAGCAGTAGAATACGCTGTGCTAAAACCAGGAGATACAATGATGGGAATGAGCCTAGATGCTGGTGGACATTTAACACATGGTTCTCCTGCAAATATTTCTGGTAACTATTTTAATATCGTTAGTTATGGTGTAAATGATGATGGCTATATTGATTATGATGCGGTAGAAAAACTTGCGATGAAATGTCATCCAAAGATGATCTGTGCAGGTGCTAGTGCGTATCCTAGAACGATTGATTTTAAACGCTTTAGAGAAATCGCAGATAAATGTGGTGCAGTTCTATGGGTAGATATGGCTCATATCGCAGGACTTGTTGCGGCAGGGTTACATCCTTCACCAGTTCCATACGCAGATGTTGTAACTTCAACAACACATAAAACTTTAAGAGGGCCTCGTGGTGGATTTATCCTAGCTACAGAAGAAGCAAACAAAAAATATAACTTTAATAAAGCAGTGTTCCCTGGAACACAAGGTGGACCACTTGAACATATTATTGCCGCAAAAGCTGTATGCTTTGGAGAAGCTCTAAAGCCTGAATTCAAAGAATATCAAACACGCTTAGTTGAAAACTGTGCCGCACTTGCGGAAGCTTTAAATAAGTATGGATTTAAACTTGTATCTGGTGGTAGTGATAATCACTTGGTATTGGTTGATCTAACAAACTTTGGAATTACAGGTAAGTTCATGCAGGCAGCATGTGATGAAGTTAATATCACATTAAATAAAAATAGTATTCCAAATGAACCATTATCTCCGTTTGTCACAAGTGGTGTTCGTATTGGTACTGCCGCAATCACAACACGTGGATTTGTGAAAGAAGATATGGACGCAATTGCGGAATGCTTGTATTTGGTTGCGAGTGATTTTGAAAAGAATAAAGAAGAAGTGAAAGCTAAAGTAAAAGTCTTAACTGATAAATATCCTTTATATGAATGATGGAAGAAATATTTCTTCCATTTTTTTATTGTTGGTATTATAATACTTTCGACAAGATATGACGAAAGTAGATGGATTAAAAATATCAAATATGAATCAGATTCGTAAATATTTTTACGAAAACAAGATTCTCACAAAAAATGATCTTCATGAATTGACAGATATTTCTTTAGCTGGATGTACAAATGTATTAAAAGAATTGTTGATACATAAAGAAATCAAACAGTTAGAAGATGCAGATTCTACAGGTGGTAGAAAGTCTAAACAATATTGTTTAAATGAGAGTTACGCAAATTTATTAAAAATCATTCTTTTAAAACAGAAAGATCATGAAGAAATTCAAGCTGAATTATGTAATCTCAGTAATCAAGAAATACATGCAGAACATCTTGTGAAAGAAAAGATTGAAGTAATAGATGTTTTAAAGATGATACAGAATTATCAACAATATCCTATGGATTGTATTCTGATTAGTATTCCTGGTGTATGTGTAAATGGAGTAATTTCAATTTGTGATTGTTATGCCTTACAAAATGTTCATTTAATAGAAGAAATTCAATCTGTGATTGATATACCAGTCATCATTGAAAATGATGTGAATACAAGTGTCATTGGTCTACAAGAACGATATCCTGATATACAAAATTGTGCTTTTATTTATCAGCCTGCTACGGATTATTTGGGATGTGGTATTTTGATCGATGGAAAACTATACAATGGCTTTCAACATCAAGCAGGTGAATTAAGATACTTACCTGATTATTCTGAAGAAGAACAAATCAAAGTTCAAACAAAAGATCCAAAAGCTTTTCTAATCAATCGTATGCATGTGATTCAAGCTGTATTAGATCCACAAATGATTGGATGGTGTTCTGATTTTGTGAAAGAAGATATTGAATTCGATGATATAAGTATCAAACAATTTAATGATATCAATGAACTTATTAATAGTGGATTATATAGAATGGGAATAAAGCATATTGTAGAAAATGGAGGAAAAAAATATGTACGCTGATTATCATTTACATTGTGAGTTTTCTGATGATTCTAATGAACCAATGGAACACCAAGTCAAAAGAGGAATTGAAGTAGGTCTAGATGAAATGTGTTTCACAGATCATGTTGATTATGGTATTAAAAGAGATTGGGATGATCCAAAAGGTATCGTTACTAGACATGCCATTGAACATGGAGAAGAAGTTGATTTAGTTTTAGCGAATGTAAATTATCCAGAATACTTTAAGAAATTAAAAGAAATGAAAAAGTTATATTCTGATAAAATCACAATCAAACAGGGACTGGAATTTGGAATACAATCCATTACAGTTTCTGATTATGAAAAGTTATATGCGAAATATCAAGATGAATTGGATTTTGTGTTATTTTCTATGCATCAAGTCAATAACTTAGAATTCTGGTCACAAGATTTCCAAAAGGGAAAAACACAAAAAGAATATAATGATGATTATTATAATGAAATCTATAAAACAATGAAACTGTTTAAGAACTATTCATGTTTAGCACATTTAGATTTGTTAGCACGCTATGATGAAAATGGAATCTATCCTTTTGAAAAGGAAGAAGAAATCATTGCGGAAATCTTGAAGTTAGCGATTCAAGATGGAAAAGGCATTGAAATCAATACATCTAGTTGGAAATATGGTTTACCAGATACTCAACCAAGTAGAGCGATATTGAGATTGTATAAAGATCTAGGAGGTAAGATCATTACCGTTGGATCGGATGCGCATAAAACAGAATACTTGGCAGATCATATCAAAGATGCTTATGAAATTCTTAAGAATGAAATTGGAATTCATGAAATCTGTACGTTTGATAAAATGAAACCAATATTTCACACAATCTAACTAAGATATCTTGACTGATTTGTGGTAGGATAGTATTCCGAAAGGAAGATACTATGGAAAGAAAAGTCAGAGGGAAAGGAATACATCTTGCCAAAGGTGAATCTGCATTGGATGCAATGAAAAAAAGAGTTCCACATTGGATCCATGATACAAAAAAAGACGAACATTACATGAATGGTGTTGTTTATTTACCAAGCTGTACATGTTCGGAGTGTGGTTTTCATTCTTCTAGAGAAAAAGAGATATGTCCACATTGCGGAAAACAAATGCATTCATTAAAGGGAATTCGTTAATAGAATGCAGCTAATAGAAAAGCGATAACTAAAATCAACAGAGAAGGATAAAGAAATTTATTCTTCTCTTTATAATATGTAAAGTTTTCAGAATCATTATCACTAGAATTCATCATTTCATGATTTTTAAATCTTTTTAAATCAATTGATCTTTTATCAATGATCTTTCCTTTTTGGCCCCAAAGAACGACCGCAATCATGAGATATAACATTCCCATGATTGTAATACCATCAATAAAATGAACATAAAAAGGTCCATAAACTAAACCATAGATAATACTTGCGCCTATCGCAATGCCATATAAAATATATGCAAATTTCGTAAATAAGTTTTCTTTAATTTTTTTCATAGATTTATTTTACACTCTGTAAAATTGGATTCAAGAAAAAATGTGTATTGTGGTATGATGTAAGCGTTTTGTTAAGGAGAATATCAATGACATTGGAAAAGAAAAAGGGTCCTACAATGCGTTATGGATGCTTACAAGCTGGATTTTGGATAGATTATTTGATTATTTCGAATTTTGCTGCTTTGTTTTTAGAAGGAAGAGGATTCACATCTGGACAAATTGGAATCGTTGTTTCTGCGGCAAGTTTAATTAGCTGTGTTTTAGCGCAATTTATCGGTACATTTGCGGATAAGAGTGAAAAAGTTCCTTTGAAATATTACATGATTCTTTTGTTTGTGGTTTGTGTATTGTCGTTTTGTGGTTTGATGTTTTTACCACATGCGTTTCTACCAACATTAGTGTTCTATTTAACGGCATATAGCATTCAAGCTGCAATTTCTCCATTGTTGAATAGTTTATGTTTACAGTTTACAAATAATGGTTATGATATTAATTTTGGTTTAGCGCGTTCTATGGGATCGTTAGGGTATGCAATTGCGGCATACTTTATGGGGATGATCACAAATCAATTTGGCAGTGAAATTATTTTACCGATTTATATTGTTATTTATATTCTTTTGATTATCTTGTTAATGGTATTTCCAGTTCCTACCAAGGATGAAAGTGCTCCAATTATTGCAGGGAATCAATTGATTGAAGAAGAACCTTCTTCAATGAAAGAGTTCTTTTCAAAATACCATCGTTTCTTAGTATTAATGGTTGGATTTATCTTCTTATGGTTGATGAATAATGTTGTTGGTACGTATATGATCTACTTCATCAAAGATTTAGGTGGAACTTCTGCGGAAATGGGGACAACATTGTTTGTGATGGCAATTTCAGAAATTCCTGCAGTGATGTTTGGGTCAAATATCATGTCCCGTATTGGTGCTCCAACAATGTTAAAGATTTCTGCGTTTGGTGGTGTTTTGAAAGCATTCTTGTTTTTTATTGCGCCTAACTTACAATTTTGGATTTGGTTGAATATTTCTCATATTTTACTATCTGGTTTTTACCAAGTTTCTGCGGTGTATTATGTATATTCTATTGTTGGAAAGAAGGATATTGTAAAGGGACAATCTTTGTTAGGCATCGCAACAACTGGAATTTGTCCAATGTTAGCGAGTTTGTTAGGTGGTTACTTGTTAGAAGTTGTTTCTTTAAAGATGATTTTGTTGATTGGTGTAGTTATCAATGCGATTGCGCTCGTTATAATTTGGATAGCGACAGATCCTAAAAGATTCAAGAATGAGAAATATTCTTGATCTTTGGCATAAACAAGCGAGATTTTGATATTCTTTAGAGAGAATGCGTGGTATAATACCAATGTTATTGGAGGAAAGAATATGGCTTTTCAGAAATTAAAAGATTTTATTGCACCATTAGATGATGATGAAGAAGAATATGAAGAAGATGAAGAGGAACAAGTTCTTCAATATAAAGAAAGTGAAACAAAACCAGTTTCTTCTTATGAAGCTACAAAGACTTCTGTAAATACAATCCCATCAAATGCTTCTATGGTTTTATTTGAACCAAGATCATTTGAAGAAGCAGAAGAAATTGCAAAGCACTTAAAGAATAGAAGAGCTTGTGTTGTAAACCTACATCGTTTACAAAGAGATTTCGCACAAAGAACAATTGACTTCTTAACAGGTGTTGTATTTGCCTTAGATGGTTCTATCCAAAAGATTGGACACAATGTAATTCTTTGTACACCAAAGAATGTAAATGTTACAGGTGACATTTCTTTAGAAAGTGATGATGACTAATCAAGATGAATATGCATCGTTGATTGCGCATTTACAAGACTTACAAGATAAAAGTATGACATGGCATAAAACCATGTCATCTTCTTTTTTGAATGAAGAAGAATTAGCACATGTAAGTAGATTATTTCCAGAATCCGATCAAATTCGATATGAAGGTGGTTATCCAAACGCAAGAAAAAAGAAAGTGATTTTTGTTTTTGATAAAGATAATGATTCTGATATTACTTGTATTTCTGCACGTATCGATCAAAGATTTCGTAGGATAGGACATCGTGATGTTCTTGGTGCATTGATGCATTTACAGATTGATCGACATTCTTTTGGAGACTTTTGGATCGAAGAGAATCGAATTTATATTTATACAAGTCAATCAATGGGCAGATTTCTTTGTGAGAATCTAACAAAAGTGAATCAATTAAGTGTTCATTTTGAAGAAATTGAACAAAGACCAGAACAAATTTTTCAAACAAAAATAATGACTGTGATTATCGCAAGTGAAAGATTAGATGCCATTGTAGCTGGGCTTACTCATTTATCTAGACAAAAGGCAAAGGAAATGATCTTACAAGGTCTTGTACAAGTGAATCATATCGTGCTTGAAGCACCTGATAAGATGTGCGATAATAACGTTACGATTTCTATTAGGGGAAAAGGTAGATTTCGATATCTTGGTGTAATAAAAAAGACCAAAAGTGATCGTCTCCTAGCAGAATTCGAAGTGAGTATGTAGGAGGAATCATGAGCAATCAGAAGCCGACATTCAGAGTCATGAAAAATGGATATGATCGTTTTGCGGTTGATGATGCAATTGATCAATATGCCTTACAAGTAGAACAACTTCAAAAGAAGTTGGAACTGTATCAACAACAACTTGTTGAAACAACACGTACGTTGGATGATATGAAACAAAGGTACCAACAGATACTCACAACCGAGCAGTCTCGAAAAGAGGCGGCAGAAAATATCGCAAGGCTTTCATTACGTGAAGCAAATGAAATTATATCAACAGCACAGAAGAATGCGGATGAGATTGTCAAAGAAGCAATATCAACTGCTAGATTGATTCTAGTTGATCTTAGTAAGCTTTATTCACAAGCTGGAGATGTAAAAAGCGATATGCGTAAGCAACTAGAAGATATGCTTACACAATTAGATGAGTTCAGAATTCCTCAGATGCCTGATATGAGATGGCTAGAAGAAGCTGAATCAAAACTGCGTTGATTGAGGACGCGCCTTAAAAAATGATCTTAATAAGAGAGTTGCGGTTGGTGAAATGCAACAAGGTACATTCTTAAGTGACATCACCTCATGAACAGTCGTATATCCTGCGATAAAGGATCCAACAAGAGTATGTATATGATCAATATACATAAACTAAGGTGGTACCGCGCATTTTGCGTCCTTAGAAATGAGGACGCTTTTTATATGGTGTCCTAAAAGGAGAAAAGAAGATGGATTACAAACAAACTTTACACATGCCACAAACAGATTTTGAAATGAGAGGTAATTTGGCAAAGAAAGAACCTGGCATTTTAAAACAATGGGAAGAAAACAACTATTATCAAAACATTTTAAAACACCATGAAGGAGAAAAAGCATTTATTCTTCATGATGGTCCTCCATACGCAAATGGTAACCTTCATGCGGGTACAGCGATGAACCGTTCTATCAAGGACTTCATTGTACGTTCTCACGCAATGTTAGGTTTCTATACACCATTTTTCCCTGGATGGGATACACATGGTTTACCAACAGAAAACGCAATTCAAAAATTAGGCGTTGATCGTAAAAAGATTACAGCTGCAGAATTCCGTGCAAAGTGTGATGAATTTGTTCATACGCAGATTGCACAACAAATGGCTACAGAAAAACGCTTAGGTCAAATTGCAGATTATGAACATCCATATATTACACTATTGCCTGAATTTGAAGAAAGACAAGTTAAGACATTTGGTAAGATGGCAAGTGAAGGAATGATTTTCCAAGGCTTGAAACCTGTTTATTGGTCACCATTTAATGAAACTGCCGTTGCGGATTCTGAAATCGTATATCGTGATGTAAAAGATGCAACGATTTATCTTGCATTCCAAGTTGCGGATGGAAAGGGTGTATTAGATTCTGATGATTATTTTGTTATCTGGACAACAACACCTTGGACAATTCCTTCTAACATGGCTGTATGTTTGAATGAAGCATATGATTACGCTGAAGTACAAACAGAAAAAGGTAAATTAGTATTCTTAGCGAAATTTGTAGATCAATTACTAGAAAAGTTTGGTTTAGAAAATCAAGGTGTATTAAGAACATTCAAGGGCAAAGAATTAGAAGGTGTTACATATCACCATGTTGTTTTAGATAAAGAATGTCCTGCATTATTAGGAAATCACGTTACAGATGAAGATGGTACTGGTGTAGTTCATACAGCTGGTGGTCATGGTTTAGATGACTATATGGTATGTATGAAGTATGGTATGGCTCCTATCAATACAGTTGATTATCAAGGTAATATGAATGCAGAAGCTGGTAAATACGAAGGTATGTTCTTTGAAGATTGTTCAAAGGCAATCATTCATGATATGAATGAAAAGGGTTGTTTATTAGCTGTAGAAAGTATTGTACATAGTTATCCTCATGATGATCGTTTAAAGAAGAAGGTAATCTTTAGAGCTGTTAAACAATGGTTCTGTTCCATTGATAAATTAAAACCACAACTTCTTGATGAAATTGATAACAAGATTACATGGCATAACTCTTTTGGCCAAAAGAGAATGCATAATATGATTGCGGATAGAGGAGACTGGTGTATTTCTAGACAAAGACTATGGGGTGTACCAATTCCAATCATCTACAATGAAGATGGTTCTCCAATCATGGAAATGGATGTATTCAACCATATCGCAGAATTATTTGGTCAATATGGTTCTAACTATTGGTTTGAACATGAAGCTAAAGATTTATTACCAGAAGGTTATACAAACGAAAAATCTCCAAACGGAAACTTCACAAAAGAAAAAGATATCATGGACGTTTGGTTTGACTCAGGTTCTTCTTGGAATGAATTGAAGGCAAGAGGTTATGATTATCCTTGTGATTTATATTTTGAAGGTAGTGACCAATATAGAGGTTGGTTCAACTCTTCTTTGATCGTTTCTACTGCAGTGAATGGTACAGCACCATATAAAGAAGTTCTTTCTCATGGTTATGTTGTTGACTCTAAGGGTGAAAAGATGAGTAAGTCTGTTGGTAATGTTGTAAATCCAATGGATATCATCAATGTCAATGGTGCAGATGTATTTAGATTGTGGGCAATGACAAGTGACTTTAAAGAAGATCTAAAGTTAGGCCCTAGCAACGTAAAACAAGTTTCTGATCAATATAGAAAGATTAGAAATACATTCCGTTTCTTACTTGGTAACATCAATCCAACAGATTTTGATCCTAAGAAAGATATGGTTGCGTATGATGCATTAGAATCTGTAGATCAATACATTCTTGTGAAATTAAATGATGTTGTCAAAGAAGTACGTAAGGATTGTGAAGAGTATGATTATGTGGATGCTTCTAAAGTTCTTACAAACTTCATGGTAAATGAATTATCATCATATTATTGTGATTTCACAAAGGATATTCTTTACTGTAACGCTAAGAATGATACAAGAAGAAGACAAGTACAAACTGTTTATTGGCAATGTACAGATGCATTAGTGAAATTGTGGGCACCATTCCTATGTTATACAACAGAAGAAGTTTGGACACATTTCAATAATGATGAAGCTGAATCTGTTCATTATTGTCATTTCCCATCTGTTCAAGAATACGCAAATGAAAGAAGTCTAAAAGAAGAATTCAATGATCTATTGAATATCAGAACAGATGTTATGAAAGCTTTAGAAGAAAGCAGAAGTGAAAAGACAATTGGTACAGCACAAGAAGCAGAAGTACAATTAAGTCTAGAAGCATCTGATGCTGAAAAACTAGAAAAGGGACTCAAAGGAAGCTTAGCACAATGGTTGATCGTTTCTAAGGCAACTGTAACAGAAGCTAGCGAAAGAAGCGTTAAAGTCGTTAAGGCAAGTGGTACAAAGTGTCCAAGATGTTGGAACTATTCCGAAGAAGCTGATGAAAATGGACTCTGTCCAAGATGTCATGCTGTCATGGAAAAAGAAGGCGAATAACTTAGAGAGAAGGGATATATCGACGCAGTAAAATTAGTTGGGGTTGAGAAGGATTTGGCAACGAAATAACTTGTGG
>CAVKTV010000031.1:0-9140 GCA_963659075.1 Lachnospiraceae bacterium
TTGGTACATCATAATAACAAACACATTGTAGAATGATATATTGTATCCATCTAAAAGCTATTTCATTCTCTTGAATTAAAATATGACGATATTGATACAAATCAAACATTTTCGGAAAGAAATCATCTTTATACTGTTCTAATAAGATAGGATCAATTTTCAACTTAAAAACATCTTTTGCGTCAAAAAATCGAAGATATAAATGCTTCAAAGGATGCATATATATTTTTTGTGAAGACAATATTTGATTGTTTAATTCTTTCATTGATGGATAGAATTGTTGTACATAGTGTAGATATTCTTGTTTGAACTTTTTCAATGCATCATGAAATTGATTGATCCATTGTTCTTTTTGTATTTGATTTTCAAGTTCTAGCTTTTGTTTCTTTTTTCTTTCATATCTTCTTGTAAGAGGTTGAAATAATAAAGTAGATAATAACATCACGATTGGTAAAACAATCATAGGTGCTAAAGATAATAATTCTCTACCACTCATATAACTTTGATACGCTGTCAATAAACTTGTAAGTAATGAAGCTGAAGCCATCATCAGTGATGGTCCAATTTCCAACAATAGTGGTCGTTGATTGATCGATACATATTTTTCTTCTTGAAACGAATTTGAAAAAGTAAATGTTGTAGAAATACTTGGTATTCGATTTCTGATACGTTGTATCGTTGGTTTATCAAATGTTTGAATTTCATTTAAAGAAACATACTCCCGCAAATGTACGGATACATTTTTGGGAGTATTTATCATAATTCCATCTTCTAAAAGTATGATTCTTACACCATCAATTTTTAGTATGCTAAAGAATTTGAAAGGAGATATACCATGAATAAATCTATCATCGATAGAACAAAAATCATACGTTGATTGACTCAAGATTTGTTGATGAAGAAAATCAATCTTTAAAAGATGAAATGGGATTGTTTTTGTAGAGATACAAAGATCGTTATCTTTAGAAGAACCAATCGTTATAAATTCATGACACTGATATTTTTTATAACAATGATTTTCTTCTTGATCCAAAAATAATAATTTACAAATTTCATTACTGTCTTTCCATATCGTTGTAATCTCTTCATTCTTCAAAATATTCTTTTGAATGGAATGATATCTTGGAACCCGAATAAATATTTGATGTTTTTGTAAGATAACAGTCATCTTACAATCTAAGATTGGAATATATGCTTGGATATCACGTAAGAAATATCGTTTTACATCATTTTGTGTTTTGACCCATAATAACATTGTATTCACTCTGAGACGATTACATTACATTTGATGTAATGTAATCCATCATTCGTAGAAATTGTAATCACACTGCTACCTGCACTCTTTCCTATGACATTTCCACTTGCATCAATTTTCGCTACTTCTTCATTACTAGAAATATACTCTAGATCATCTTTTGTATATCCTTCTGGTAACCCTGTGATTTGAATGGCTTTGGCTTTTGATACATGTACGACCATAGAATACTCTTTCAACTTTATTTTTTTCGTTACTGTTAAAGTTTCTAATTTTGTACCCTTTTCGCGTTGTTTTCGAGTGCATTTTGAAACAAATTGGAAGTTTTCTAGATGTGTTTTTCCTTTTGGTAACATAGATTGTTTCACCAAATTAATTCGTTTTGTAAAACCAATCTTTCCCAATTGTGATTTCGCACTATTCATTTTTAAGTAGATTACTGTATTGGCAGATAAATCTGAACAGACTAATACATTGGGATTGCCATCCGCTAACTCATCTACAACATCTAAACCAACATCTGTTTCAACTACATTGTATTCATCATTTTGATAAAGATGTAATGCTGTTTTGAATGTTGCCTCAGCTCCTGCATTCAAACTAGCGTCCATTAACCTGAGTGAAGTCAGATTTAATCCAAATATCACTCCACTACTGATTCCTGCATTAGCTTTGAATTGATTTGAATGCGAATGATCAAATTCATGAATCATACGCATATTCCCATTTCTAATTTCACATCCAATAGAAGACGTTTGATTTAGTGACAAAGATACTTTTCCTGAAACATGCATATTTAAATTTAAGGAAACGGTAATATTCATGAGTGGTGCGTTTGGAATCGGCAATTTGATCTTACAAAGTTCTAAAGTACTTTCTACTACATCTTTCTTTTCCACATACATCTTTTGTAAGCTAGATAAGAAATCATTCGCATCAAATTTTGAAAAATCACCATATAGATTCTTATAGGAACCATTCTTTAATCCTAAACTTTCTTCACTAGAAAACTTCACTTTAAAATAGGCATCTTCAATGTTTTTCTCTTTGCTAGAAAATTGATAATCAACTTTCGCACCATTCAGTTTTACAGATGCATAGACTTTAGAACCATGTGTTAATGTGCGATTTACTTCAGCTTTTACACTCGATGAACTAGCAGTAATAACTACATTGTACTCATCAATATGAAATGTCTTTTGTAAGTCACGAGAAGAACAAAGTGATATTGGATTCTCTGCAGAATATTCTTGAATGATATCTCCATTGTTATCTTCAATCGTTGCTTGATCAAAGTTTAGTTCTGAACTACCAGAAAGATCCATATCTTGTGTATAAGACATTAAATCAACATCTTCTAGATACAATGAATTCTCGTCTTGACGATCCACAACATAATAGTATTCATTTGTATCATCATAGAAATGAATCAATTGGCCTTTATTCAACTGAACATTATCTGCAATTTGTATCATTTGTTGGTCTTGATGAAAAACAATTGGATTGACATCTAGTACTTGTGTGTCCTCTTTCCAAGTAATATTTGTTTTGGTTTCTGTGATCTTTCGATCATTGATCGTTTCTACAACTTTATTCAACAAAGAAATAGCTGTTTCTTTATCCATTACTTCTGCAGGATGAAATTGATTCTTACGATCTAACGTAAATAAACCATTCTTGATTGCAGTTTGTACTTGTAAAGGAAAATGCGTAGTCGATAGATCATCGATTTGAATAGAAGCACTTTCTGCAGTTCCTAATAGATTAACAAGTGTATACGCTGTCCATTCTTTGTTTAATACTTGTGTTTCTAAAAAAGGATGTGCTTCTTCTAATATACCCCATTCTACAGCTGCTTGAATATCTGCATAATAAGTAGAGTCTTTCGATATTCTAGGAAAGTAAGGATTTGTTTCTGTATAAGAAGTAATACCAGCTTCATTGTTTAATATTTGAATCCAATCCAATAAAGTAATCGATTCCTTTTCTTTTTTACTACAACTACAACAAACGATACAAAACAAACACAAGATGCATTGAATCAACCTTCTAAGCTTACACTTGCATACTCGATGCATTTGATGTAATCGTTGTTTCCAATGTGTCATAAGAAGATACCGCTAAATCTAGAAATTTTGCGTATTGATGAATTGTTTCTTTTTGTTTTTCAAAACGATTTGAAAATAAATTAAACTTATTACGAATTTCACTTGATCCATCTGAAATCCATGTTCCATCCAATAGATTCATTTCTCTTTTCATATCATTTAATTCATCATCCATCATTTGATTCAACGTTCTTAATTTGTTCGCTGTATCAGATACTTCTTGTAAAGATATTTGAATATTTGCCATATAAACCTCCTACTTTTGAAATCCATTTACAATGGAAGCTAATTCTTGTTGTGTATTACGATATGACTTTGCCGAATTTCTTAGAAAATCGATATATTCATTTCCTAATACATGTAATTGATGAAAGTCTGATTCATAAGAAAGGATCTTAGAAGTAAATGCGCTATTATCTTCACCTTTCCATGAACTAGACATAAATTCCACTGCATCAAATAAAGCATTACAGTTTCGTAAATAATCCTGATTTTTTTCTTCCATGCGAGCAGCACAGGATTCTAGCTGCTCAACTTCAACACTAATTTTTCTCATATTGAATTTTCTCCTTCAATATACTATTCACAATAAATTTAAAATCCCCTAAAAAAAAATAAACTTTTTTCAAAGTTTATTTGTATTCATAAATCATTCTTGATTTAGACACGATTCTTTTTATACAAAAATGATTCTTTTCTAAGAAAGCACATAGAATCGTATCTTTCATAATTACATTCACTTGGATTGCATCATCGCAATCATTTTTAATATGATCCATGATTTGTGAACCAATCCCATTTCTACGATATTCTTTTTTGACATATAAAAAAGATAAGTCATAGAAGAAATCATAATCCTCTTCCATACGATAAAAGCCAATCACTTTTCCATCTAATAAAACACATGTATATGTTTCTATATTAGATTTCAAATTCATTTCAATTCGTTCTAAGACATCTTTGATATTCACAATTGTTGGATCTTCATATCTAAAAACATATTTCTTTTGAATATCATAAATACAAGAATAATCCTCTTGTGTCGCTTTTCTATAATTGAGTTGCATAAATTGAACCTAATACAATAAACAGTTGGGCAATACTATATGTTTCCATAACACCTTTTTGTGGATATTCTTTGGCAAATTGATAAATAATCAAACAATCTGAAATTAAAAAAGATAAAGAACCAATCCAAGTCAAAAAATCACCAGTAATAATCATTCTAGAATACGCTGAAAAACTCATTACGATTAAAACAAGCATATAAATAATACTTACTTTTTGATATTTCTTCTGTATGATAGGATACATCAATTTCATAAAACAAAGAAATCCAATGATATAAGTGACTAGCCCTATCCAAAAGAACATATTGGTATATGCAGAGATATGAAAGAAATCAATTGTATACATGATATGTGCAAATAAGAACGCAATCGTTCCTTTTTGGATATTTTGTTTTGTTTTATTCATTAAGAAAACATCACCAACAAAACAAAGAAATAAACCAATAAATAATAAAATATCAAAATTCTTATAAAAAGATAAAATCGCTAAAAGAGATGGAACAAGAAATAGCTTAAAATCGCGCATCTTATTATGCTCAGATGCATAAGAATCAATACAAGCAGAAACCATGTAAAATATTAATAACATCACTACCATAACAAACATTTTAACCCATATAAGTAAATTTTTGGTTATGAAAAAAGCAGAAATCAAATTTCTACTTTGTTAGCCCTACTGCTTTTTGATCAGGATGTAATTTTCCTTCTTTGAAATGTTTTCTACATAAGGCAATATAATCATCATTGGCACCTAGCATAACTTGTGCACCTTCACGAACGATACCATCTTTATTGTAACGTGCATTACAAATTGCCTTATGACCACACCAACACATCGTTTTTACTTCACTAATTTCATCACAAATTTCTAATAATCTTTGAGAACCTGGAAATAAATGATTTTGGAAGTCTGCTCTTAATCCATAACAAATGACTGGAACATGTAATTCATCTACGATATCTGAAAGAAAATCGATTTGTTGGCATGTCGCAAATTGAGCTTCATCTACAATTACAACGTCATATTTTTGAAGTTCTTCTTTTTTCCATAAACAAATATCATCCAACAATTCACATGGACTTTCTAATCCCATTCTACTTTTAATGATCCTAGCACCATCTCTTGTATCAATTCCAGTTTTACACAATAAAACCTTTTGACCTCTTTCTTTATAATTGAAAGCGACCATCATTGCATTTGCACTCTTACTGGAGCCCATAGCGCCATAATAAAAATATAATTTTGCCATAAAATATCCTCAACCCAATCAATTCTATCACGAATACAATTCTCTAGGAATAAATAATATTCGATCTAAATGATCACATTCTCTATAACGATAAGAAAATGCTGCAGATTCAAAACAAACATAAAGATTTCCATCTTCATCCATATAACAATCTTCTGCCATAACTGGTAATGAAATAGAGTTCAATAACGCATGATTTCTCGCATCAACATTTCCATCTTTATCTTTTGTATTAGAAAATACTTTTAATTCAGAATCATTTTTCGATCCATATGATTGTGTAATCACAATCGTATCATCATCTAGATCCATGCCTTGTGCGTTTCCATTAATATAAAACAATGATGTTGGTAATGCATATTCATCAGGTTCATCATCATATACGTCACTCATCAAATTATTTGTAGTTTTTAGTCCACCATTTTCTGTTATTTGAAATTGTTGGATCGTTGACTCTTGATCAATTGCTTTTTCAAAATAACCAACATATAAAGAACCATCATGATAATTCATAAAAGAAGATCTTTTTTGTGTATCAATCTGATACTGCATATCATATTTGATTGGTAAATGATAATCATCAAAAGAATATTTTTCGATGGATGACAAAGAAATACTACATACAAATGCTAATTTCTTATTTTCTTCATAACAACATACCCATATATTCTGATTCACATCATCATACGCAATTGAACCTACATGACTTTTATCCGGCAATGTGATTTCTTTGATAAATTCATGTGTATCTTTATCTAAAACATAAATAACAGAATTATGTTCTTTTGTATAACAATAAGCTGAAATGAATATATAAGATTCACTCATAACGATTCCTTGTGGGGTCATAGATGTACAGATACTCATTTCATTAGATGTATTTTCTTTCAATGTTCTTGTAGAGCGTAATCCTGGAATAATAATGGATTGATCCATTATTGTTTCTACTACCGAATCATCCACATCAAAATAGTTAGAAATGATATCTTTGATTTTATCATCACTATATAATGCTTTCTTATTTGTGAAATTCAAAACCGTTAAACGTTCATTCTTTTTCGCGTAAGTATAACGATAATAATTTTCACCATTTCCTTTTTTCAACCAGATACCAAATATCAAAACAAAAACATTCAGAAATACAATCAAGAAAATAAATGTACTTTTTAGAATCTTTTTCAACATATAAAAGATTGTACAAAAAAGACAGATAGAAGTCCATCTGTCTAGAGAATACCAACTCTTTGGAAAATTGTATCTACATTTCTTACATGATACATAGGATCAAAACAATCTTCAATTTCTTCTGGTGTCAAAGTAGCTTTCACATCTTCTACGGAAGTAATCAAATCTCTGAAGTTTAGATCATTTTCCCAAGCTTTGATTGCCTGTGGTTGAACCGTATCATATGCCTTTTCTCTACTCCAACCCTTTTCAATCAATTTCAACATGAATCTTTGAGAGAAAATAACACCATTTGTTAGCCAAATATCTTTCTTCATCTTTTCAGGGAATACAGTTAAATTCTTTAAGATACCACCGAATCTTGTTAACATGTAATCTAATAATTCTGTAGCGTCTGGTGCGATGATTCTTTCAGCTGAAGAATGAGAAATATCACGTTCATGCCATAGAGGAATATCTTCATATGAAGTCATCATATAACCTCTGAGAACTCTTGCGCATCCGCAAATATTTTCACTACCGATTGGATTTCTCTTATGAGGCATTGCACTAGAACCCTTTTGTCCTTTATTAAAGTGTTCTTCTACTTCACGAACTTCAGTTCTTTGTAAGTGTCTAATTTCCATTGCCATTTGTTCGATTGTAGAACCAATCAAAGCTAGAGTACCAAAATAATTCGCATGACGATCTCTTTGTAAGATCTGTGTAGAGATATTCGCAGATTGAATACCTAATTTATCACATACATAATCCTGTACAAATGGTGGAATATTAGCGAATGTACCAACAGCACCAGAAATCTTACCAGCTTCAACGTCTTTTCTAGCAGCGTCAAAACGATCTAAGTTACGTTTCATTTCTTCATACCATAGCGCAAACTTCATACCAAATGTTGTAATTTCAGCGTGTACACCATGTGTTCTACCCATCATGATCGTATCTTTATATTTCAATGCATTTTCTTTTAGAATTTCCATGAAATCTAAAATATCTTGTCGAAGAATTTCGTTTGCCTTTTTATAGCGAAGACCATAAGCAGTATCAACGACATCAGTTGAAGTAACACCATAATGTACCCATTTCTTTTCTTCACCAAGTGATTCAGATACACAACGTGTAAACGCAACAACATCATGACGTGTTTGTTGTTCGATTTCATGAATACGATCTACTGTAAACTTAGCATTTTGTCTGATTTTTTCGACATCTTCTTTTGGAATTTCACCAAGTTCACTCCAAGCCTCATCAATCAAGATTTCAACATCTAACCATGCCTGAAACTTTGATTCTTCTGTCCAAATGTTGCGCATTACTTCTCTAGAATATCTTTCAATCATAGAACTCTCCTTTTCTCCTTTATTGATTTTCAAGAATACTTTCCACTTGTTTTCTAGCACTTTCAATATTACTAGTTATCACAAGTATGATTTCGTTATCGTTATGTTTTTCAATCGCATTACTAATTTTAAATACTTCTTCAGGATATTTTTTATTACATTCACTCTTTAATGAGCTTAAATATTCATCAATATAAGAAAGTGCTTTTTCCATATCATTCGGATAAAAGACACCAACCATATCATAATTTCCTTCTGTATCAGAACGATACATACAAGAATCACTGATAACATCTTTATCACCCGAAAACACCATTCCAATGACAACTCTTTTTTTTACTTGTACTAGATCATCCATATCTAGTGTAGATTTCAATTGAACTGTTTCAATTTCCGCTTGTGTTAATTCAACTTGAGAAGTAGATGAAGCTTGCGGTGTTGTACATCCACAAATTAAGAATGCACATATCATACAAAGAAATATTTTTTTCATTTACTTTAATATCTTCTCTATAACTTTCTTTGCGGAATCTGCATTTGAAGCAATCACTAAGATCACACGCTTATCATTACTTTCAATAACAGCGTTCTTTATTTTCTTTACTTCTTCTTCAGAAAATTCTTCTGTATTAGATTGTGCAGATTCAAGATACTGTTCAATATATTCTTTTACTTCATCACTCTTTTTTGTCGCAAATACCGCAACCGCATCAGCACTATCTGCTTCTTTCGATAAATATACACAAGCATCACTTGTTAATGAGGATTTTCCTTGAAAGAATAAGCCATTAACTGTTTCATCAGATAATGGAGTTTCCATTGAATCACTCATATCTAACGCATCAAGAATTTGTTTTGCCTCATCAGCGACTTTAGAGGTATCTTCTTCTATCGTTTCTGCAGTAGCACTCGAAACAGGTTTGGAAGGCTTTTCA
>CAVKTV010000031.1:9150-9641 GCA_963659075.1 Lachnospiraceae bacterium
ATCTAATTGCGTTGAACATCCCATTAAGAAAGTAGCTGCCAATAACCAACTCATCAATTTTTTTGTCATCGGTCTTCTCCTTTCAAATACTTCTGTAACATCATACCATCATTACTGGAACAAATCATCATTTCCTTCTTCTTTATTAAACTCTGGAAGATCAGGAAGTTCATCCAAACTCAACAGTTTAAATGCGTCCATAAACTCATCTGTAACAGAATACAAAAATGGTCTACCTGGAGCGTCACTTCTACCATCTTCTTTGATAAATCCTCTTGCTTCTAACTTACGAATCATAACATCTGCACCAACACCACGAATTTCTTCAATTTCAACACGTGTAATTGGTTGTTTATAGGCAATGATCGCCAAAGTTTCTAAAGCTGCATTAGATAGTTTCGATACCTTTTCGATTGAAAAGAGCTTCTTAGCAGCATCATGAACGATTGCCTTAGATAAGAAACGATACTTTTCTCCATATCTTTCAATTT
>CAVKTV010000031.1:9651-15077 GCA_963659075.1 Lachnospiraceae bacterium
ACCACGACTATCTTCCGTATAATACTTTTGTAACCCTTCAAACAATTCTTCTACTTTCTTTTCTGAAATATCCATAGATTGAGAAGCTTGTTTACAAGTTAACCCTTCATCTCCAACAAGAAATAATAATCCTTCTAAGATTGCTCTAAGCTTTTCATCATTTTCTTTTTGTGCAAGTAATGCTTCTTCTTCCTGTTGAATCGAAGGATCCATACTTAATTGTTCAGGTTCCTTTTCATAAGATTCTACTTTTTCAACTTGAGGAAGAGATACTTCTTCATTTGTTTTCAATTCATCACTCATGCTTCTACTCCTCCTGTTGTAAACCAAATCACATCATTTTCATCTACTGTAAATAATAATGTATGTTGTCTTGCCAAGTCTAATACAGATAAAAATGTCGCAATAAACATTGGCATATCATGTACATCTTCTAATAATTTTTCAAAACGAAATGTCTTAGGAAGTTTATCAAGCATCGCTCTTACTTCGAGTTCTCTATCTTCCATTGAAATTTCTTTAACTGTATAAGTTGATTCTTGTGGTGTTGATAAACGCATTCTCATCATGACACGTTTCATTGCACGCATCAAATCATATGGATTTCCAGAATATGGTGTAGCGTCATCATCTTTCAACCATTGTTCCACTTCATTTGAGATAGGACGAGACATTTGTAATTGTCTTTGTTCAAATAAAATATTTAAATCCTGACTTGCTTCTTTATATTGTTGATATTCCAACAATCTCTTAACAAGTCTATCCTTTGGATCTTCTTCATATTCATCGTCGATTTCAACTTCTTTTCCAGGAAGCATCTTCTTAGATTTATATTCAATCAAAGTCGCAAGTTCCGCTAGATATTCACTTGCCACTTCTAAATGTAAATCACTCATACGATTTAAATATGCAATGTATTGATCTGTTAATACATTCATATCTAAGTTCATCAGATCCAATTCTTTTTCACGTATCAAATGCAACATGAGATCCAATGGACCATCAAACGCATCGATTGTCACCTTAAATTCTTCCATAACACTAAAGATTATAACAAAATTCAGACATATTCTAAAGACGAAAAAAGCACTTCAAACTTGAAATGCCTTTTTTACTATTATTTCACAACGATATTAACGATCTTGTTTGGAATAACGATAACCTTCTTTACTTCACCTTCTGAAGTATATTTCTTAACAGATTCTAATTCCATTGCTTGTTTTTCAACAACTTCTTTATCTGCATCCTTATCTGCTTCAAACTTACCTCTTACTTTACCATTGACTTGAACTGCAATTGTAACTTTGTTGACTACAAGTTTACTAGCATCATAAGTAGGCCAAGCATCATAGGACATATCTTCTTCACCCGTTAACATCTCATTTAATTCTTCACAAATATGTGGAGCAATTGGATATAACAATCTTAAGAAACCAATCATCATATCTTTATTGATCTTACCAACTTTATAAACATCATTGATAAAGATCATCATTTGAGAAATACCAGTATTGAAGTTCAAAGAATCATTATCTTCTGTAACTTTCTTAATTGTAGCGTTATAAGAGAAATCTAATTCAGGTGTTGGTTCACTAACAACCATTTCACTTGTAGCTAAACGATATACTCGTTCTAACCACTTTCTAGCACCATCCATGCCCTTTGTAGACCAAGGCTTAGAACTTTCTAGAGGTCCCATGAACATTTCATACAAACGTAACGCATCCGCACCATGTGATTCAACAAGTTCATCAGGATTTACAACATTACCTAATGATTTAGACATCTTGACACCATTTTCACCTAAGATCATTCCTTGATGGAATAACTTATGGAATGGTTCATCATTGAATACAACACCACAATCTCTTAGAACTTTATACCAGAATCTAGAATAAAGTAAGTGTAATACTGCATGTTCTGCACCACCAATATATAGATCTACTGGCATCCAATGCTTGATCAATTCAGGATCAGCAAGTTGCTTATCATTATGTGGATCAAGATAACGCAAATAATACCAACAAGAGCCAGCCCATTGAGGCATTGTATTTGTTTCTCTTGTTCCCTTCATACCATCAATTTCAACTTGTAACCAATCTGTAGCGTGTGCTAATGGTGATTCACCATCCTCACTTGGTTGATAGTTCGTAACTTCAGGTAATTCAAGTGGTAGATCATCCATAGAAACAGTTCTCATTGTTCCATCTTCCATATGAACGATAGGAATTGGTTCACCCCAATAACGTTGTCTAGAGAATAACCAATCTCTTAGTTTATATTGAACTTTTGCGTTACCACAATGATGTTCTTCTAACCAAGCAATCATCTTTTCAATTGCTTCTTGTTTTCCTAGACCATTCAACCATTCAGAATTGATATGTACACCATCTTGTGTCCAAGCTTCTTCTTCGATATTTCCACCTTCTAATACTGGAATAATATCTAATCCAAACTTCTTTGCGAACTCATAGTCACGTGTATCATGTGCTGGAACAGCCATGATAGCACCTGTACCATAACTAGCCAATACATAGTCAGAAATCCAAATAGGAATCTTCTTTCCATTGACTGGATTAACAGCATACGCACCAGTAAATACACCTGTCTTATCTTTGTTTAAATCTGTACGTTCCAAGTCACTCTTAGTCGCACAAGCCTTTTGATATTCTTCTACAGCGCTCTTTTGTTCAGCAGATGTAATTTCATTGACGTAAGGATGTTCTGGAGACATAACGCAATATGTAGCTCCAAACAAAGTATCACATCTAGTTGTATAAACTGTGAATTCTTTATCTGTGTTATCAATCTTGAAAACAACTTCAGCACCAGTAGATTTACCAATCCAGTTTCTTTGCATTTCTTTTGTGGATTCTGGCCAATCAACTTCGTCTAATTCTTCTAGCAAACTTTCAGCATACGCTGTAATCTTCAACACCCATTGACGCATGTTACGACGGATAACTGGATTACCATGTTCACTCTTACCATCTGTAACTTCTTCATTCGCCAAAACTGCTTTTTCTGCAGGACACCAGTTCACTGGCATTTCAGCTACATAAGCTAAACCTTTGTTGTAAAGTTGAATAAAGATCCATTGTGTCCATTTGTAATAATCCGCATCACAAGTTCTGATTTCTCTATCCCAGTCATAAGAGAATCCTAATGCCTTCAATTGTTCTCTAAAATGATCAATGTTCTTATAAGTAAATTCAGATGGATGATGGCCAGTCTTTAACGCAAACTGTTCTGCAGGTAAACCAAATGCATCAAATCCCATTGGATGCATAACATTAAACCCTTGCATTCTCTTCATTCTAGCCATGATATCTGTAGCAGTATAGCTTTCAGGATGTCCTACATGAAGACCCTGTCCACTTGGATATGGGAACATATCCATTACATAATACTTAGGCTTTGAGAAATCATACGCATCTGTTTTGTATGTTTTGTTTTCTTCCCATTTTTTCTGCCATTTCGCTTCTACACTTTTATGATCGTACATACTTCTTTCCTCCAACAAATATAAAAGACGTCCAAATCTAAGGACGTCTTGATTAACGCGGTACCACCTTAGTTCATATGAATCTTCATATGCACTTCATTCCATCTTTATCGCAGAATTACGGTCACTCATAAGGCGAGTTCACTTACTAGCATGCTACGAATTTCACCAACACTTCGTCTCTCTTTGCCACACACATAAGCTACTATTCTTACTTCATCACGACGTATACAAGTTTATCACCGAAGTTCATTGATTACAATAAGGAAATATAGCATTATGAATTGCTTTAAACATTCATAAAAAGCAAATCAATCTAACTTTTCTAATGTGAAATTAGAACCTGATGCTACATCTATATGATATCCATCTTGTACTGTAATTTCTATTGAATCCCCTTGTGCTACAACAGTATTAGAGATGGATTCTGCAAATTCTTCCCACCCATCTTCATTCACTTTTGTTGCATCTGAATATACATTAATTTGAGATGGATATTCTCCAACATTTGTTGCTTTATATGTCCCGGATGGAACTTTATACATAATTACTGTTTCCGGAAATTCAGTTCCAGCATTTAATGTATATTCTTCACCATAATCACCAATCGTATCTCCATCTATAGAAAAAGTTAAATTATTTGTTGATTCAATAGTTGGTTCAGGTGTCTCAGTTACTTCTGGAGTAGTTGTTTCACTAGCAACCGGTGTAGAAGAAGCCTCGGAGGAATTAGAGGAATCTTTTGTAGCTTCAGAAGTCTTACAGAACATCATAGAAATTATAAGACCACCAATTACAATTCCTATTTTTGCAGGTTTAGGAATATCAAAATAATTGTCATTAATAAATTCTTGTAGTTTTGGATTGATAAAAGCTCCTACTATAACCATAAATAATCCAGAAAGAATATTATTACTGAAAATGAGTGCTAATCCACTTATAACCAATAATACAGATAAAATCCATAAAATAATATTCAGAACTTTAGATAATGCTGTTTGATTTGCTTTTTTATTAGCTTTTTCTTCAGCTAACTTCTTTTTGTACTCATTCTTAATTGCTTCTTGATTTGCTAGTCGTTCACTATCTGTTGATGCTAAATACTCTAAATATTCTTGATCCGACATAAAAGCTTGTTCTTGCGTACGATAGTAAGAAGGAAGTTCATATGTTGGTTTATCATTTGTTACTTCAACCAATTCTTCGTTTTTATTAGCTATTTGTCTTTCTATTTCTTTAACGTTATCTTCATCTTCAGGTAATATGTATGATTCAGGAACAGGCATATTAGAGAGTACACGCAATTTAGAAATTATCTTTTCTGCTAACTCCTTTGCTTTCTTAAAATCGAAACTAGATTGTTCAACAGTTTTATCTAATAGAACAACTTCATTAGCGAAACCATCTATATTGATATTCACTCCCAAATGATTACAAGTAGGTATTTGGTTTGAAACTGATTTTCCTTTATACGTTGTATTTCCTAAAGCAGATCCACCAACTGCAGCACCTAAAGGACCAGCAACAACTTCTCCTAGAACTGCACCACCTATAGATGCATGCTTTTTAGATTTACCATTTTCTTCAGTAACAATTTTCACACCTTCAGAAATATTAATTTCAGCTCCGTATATAGAGGAAAAAAGATAATCACAACCATTAACCTTAATTTTCCCTTCTGTTTCATTCACCCAAAATGAATTACAAAATTTTTCCCATCTTCTATCTTCATTTGCTTGAATTGTATTTTGTTTTTGCTTTTCTAATTTGTTAATCTCAGATTGTACTTTCTGAATATTATTTTGATAATTTTTATCACAAGCTTTATGATGTTTTTCAATAGCTTTCTGACGATAAACTGGATCGTTTACAAATTTAAAAAGTTCTCTAGATTCATTCATAATTGATAACCCCTTTATAT
>CAVKTV010000032.1:0-2005 GCA_963659075.1 Lachnospiraceae bacterium
AAGTACAACTGTTTCTCTGCCGTAATACTTCAAAAGCTAAAACTGCACTCGCCCCTGCAGCGTTCAATGCCATATGAAAATCATTGGCATATGGAATATAAATATTTTGATCCATTTGTTCTAGAACTGCTTTGGATAAACCTCTCATCTCTCCACCAATTGCCAAAAGAAGTGGTTCTTGAAAGTTTGCTTCAAAACAAGTAATCGCATCTTTCCGCATTGCCGCAAAACATTGGATTCCTTTTTGTTTAACTTCTTTGATTAAAGAAGGAATATGATCACTCGTTACTACATTCAAATATTCAGATGCACCTGCAGAGGATTTAATGATCGTACTTTCAACGTTGGACCAATCTCTATCTCGTATGATTAAACCTGTACATCCTGCACTATAAAGTGTTCTCATCACATAGCCTAGATTAAAAGGATCTTCTACCCCTTCTAATACGCATAGAAATGTAGAATCTGAATAACATTCTTCAATGTTTTGATACATTCTAGGTCCACATTCAGCAATCAGTCCACCATGTGTTTTTCCTGAGGCAAGTGAATCAATCTTTTCTCTACTACATTTATGAATTGGAATCTGATGATCTTGGGCACGATGTAGAATCCAGGCAGTATCTTTATCATGTTTCTTTTCATCGACATAAACACAAGTGACTTTTCTTTTGTTGCCTAAGATAGCAGCTTTCACACTCACATTGCCTTCAATGATCATCTTGCCCTCCGAATAATATCATTTTGATGAACTTCAAAAGGAATTTGTACAGTTACTTTTGTCATTGGTTGATTTGCGACTTCAATGACTTCGTTTCTTGCGTTACGAATTTCATTAATGACAAATGATTGTACAAGTTTTCCTGGTGCTAACACTTCTAATGTTTCCCCTGTTAAAAATTTATTTCTTGTTTCTATGACAACTGTATTTCCACTTGTTTCAACAACTGTTCCTAAGAAATCATGATTCACATCTGCGTTACTTGTTTCATGATAAATCAATGATTCATCTCCTGCATTTCCAGCATAGAAACCTGTACAAGTTTCTCTATTTTCACCATATAGGATTTGTTTTTTATGATAGTTTAATCTATCAAGTGATAATGGTGCTTTTGTATCATAGATTTCATCAATCAAATGTCGATATCCAGATACAATTGTCGCAACATAGTATTCTGTTTTCATTCTACCTTCAATTTTCAAAGAAGATACACCCGCATTCA
The DNA here is from genome assembly GCA_963659075.1 of Lachnospiraceae bacterium. Taxonomy (GTDB): domain Bacteria; phylum Bacillota_I; class Bacilli_A; order Erysipelotrichales; family Erysipelotrichaceae; genus Bulleidia. The sequence goes on from CAVKTV010000032.1 coordinate 1,224, forward strand.
TCAAATCATAGATATAATCTGCCGTAAAAAGATCTTTCGAACCCATTGTAAATAACTGTTCATCACTAAGATCTTTCTCTCCATCAAATAGATGATATGCCCATCTACATGATTGTGCACAACCACCTCTATTAGCGTCTCTTAATGTCATACGATTACTCAATGTACATCTACCAGAATAATTGACACACATTCCACCATGAATAAATGCTTCTGTTTCTACAGGACACTTTTCACTGATTGCGTAAATATCATCCATCGAACATTCTCTTGCGAGTACTGCCCTATCAATCCCAAATTCTTCCTGCATGAATTTAGCTGTTTCTACATTTGTGATAGACATTTGTGTAGAACAATGTACTTCTAGTTTTGGAGCTACTTTACGTGCTAGTTTCATGATTGCTGGAGAAGCTACGATAATAGCTGTAACCCCAAATGCTTCTAGTTTCTTTAAGTATTCCTCTAATCCTTCAAAATCTTCATTGTGAGGAATGATATTACAAGTTACATGGATTCTAGCACCATGTTCTTTAGCGAATACACAAGCTTCTTGAATATCTTCTAATGTAAAATTTGAAGCTCGTGAACGCAACGAAAAATACTGACCACCTAGATACACTGCATCTGCACCATATAGAATGGCAGTCTTAGCCCGTTTTAAATCTCCTGCAGGAGCTAATAATTCTGGTTTATTAAATCGATTACTTAACTGTCTTTTGTCCATAATAACCATCCGATAAATGTAAATCTTTATATTTTTCTTTATACTTCTTGATATCTTC
>CAVKTV010000032.1:2015-14722 GCA_963659075.1 Lachnospiraceae bacterium
TTTTCCATCTAAAATGTCTCGATAGATCAAGATCGTATCTAATATCATTTCTTCTTTCATAAATGTTGTATCAACTTCATAGTACTTTACACCTGCATCCATAAATGCATGCATTTCTTCAAAAGATTCTTGTATGTAATCTGTATAGATCATCATACTATAGGCATTTTCATATGCAGGCATATGATCTTCTCTTTGTTTTTCTTTTAAAGCTAATGTTTTAGAAGAAACGTTGAAGTCTTGTTTAGAAACATGTTGATACGCACTCAATAGTTTTCTTTTGGATACAGACATTAAAGTTGATCCATGAATGATTACAGTTGTATCTTCTACTTGATTTGCGATTTCAATCACTTCACCTTTTGTCAATAGACAAGGAATGACAACTGACTTCAATCCCTCCTGCATCCAAAACAATGCATCTTCATTACAAGTCATTAAAGTTTCAGGTCTATAAATCAAATGGCTTTCTAAATGTTTTTGTTTTGCGTCTCTTAACAGACCAGGATCTGCAAACATTAAACCATCTACACCACAATTTAAAACTCTTTCCATCGTAAGTTGTGCTTCATAAATATCTGATTCACTATACAAACGATTCATTAAAACAGTCACTGTTACATCATCTTTATGACATGTTTCTGTGATTTGTTTAATTTCTTCTTCATCCCATTCTTTCAAAGCAGAAAATGTATTTCCTTTCAACGCTAAAATCACTTCATTTACTCCACTTTGAATATATTTTTCTAATAAACTTTCATTTTCTAATGTTGTACTTAATATTTTCATCTTGAATATTCTATCATGAAATGATACTCTTTTTGCGATAGATGGCGTTAAGTGCTATAAGATTGGGATTCTTATAGACGAAAAGCAAGATGCTTGCGGTCATCCACTCATATACCCATGACGAGAAATCAACATCTTCAACTTTCTCGAAATGGAGAGAAAGGAAGGTGTTTTTATTTATGTTTTCTAAAAGCTATTGGAAGTCATCCGCTGACAATTTAAAGAATGTTCGTATGCTGGCATTTATTGCGTTAATGATTGCGTTAAAGATCGTCGTTGGATTTGTTAGGATTCCTGTTGGAGAGAATCTCAGAATTACATTGACTTATATTGTTGTCGCAATTGAAGGAATGGTCGTAGGACCAGTTGCGGGAATGACATCTGCATTTATTACAGACAATCTCAGTTTTATCTTATTTCCAGATGGAGCGTATTTTCCTGGTTATACATTAACTGCGATGTTAGGTTCTTTCTTTTATTCTATTTTTCTTTATCAGAAGAAAGTAACTTGGACGCGTCTTGCGTTTGCGAAGATCTGTAATAATTATCTTGTGAATGTATTATTAGGTTCATTATGGAGTTCCATGTTATATGGAAAAGCATATTTGGTTTACGCAACAACAAGCTTGATTAAAAATACATTATTGTTACCAATTGAAATCATATTATTAATGATTTCAATCAAATTCATTTATCCAATCCTTAAAAATAAAAATCTTGTGAATGTATCACAAGATCAAATCTGAATTGCTTGTACGGCAACGCAACCAGGACCACCTTGGGTAATAAAAGATGGAGATAGAGGATAGACGTGCACTGTAGCACCAATAAACTCTGACTCTATCTTTTTTTTCATTTTTAAAGCTAACGTTTCATTTTCTGCATGAGAAATATAAAATGTATAACTTGCATCTACGCCTTCTTTTTTCATTTCTTCTGTAATCGCATGTCCTACTTTAATTGAAGTTCTACACACAGAAAATTTATCTAACCCTTTTCCTTCAGGTCCTTTTTTCATAACTGCCATTAGTTTTAATAATCCACCTAAAACACCAGACATCCCATTTAATCTTCCACCTCTAACTAAATATTCAAAATCAATGGGAATCAAAAATGAGATTTCTTTTCTCTTTGTCTTTTCGATATATTCTTTGATTTCTCCAACACTTTTCCCTTCCACACTCATTTCTAATGCTTGATCTACAAGTGCTCGATGTGGTCCACATAATGTAAAAGAATCAATGACTGTGATTCTTTCAGGATGATTACATGCATTCTTTGCGAGTAATGCAGTTTGATACGTTCCGCTTAAACCAGAGGCCATTGTGATATCAATAACATCATCATTTTCACTATATTTGTTATATAGGTCTATCTTTTCTCCAAGGGATGGTTGTGATGTTCTAGGGACTTTATGTTCTTCAATCATCTTTAATAATTGTTCGGATGTAATTTCTTCAAAATCTTTATAAGATTGATCATCAATTGTAATATTCAAAGGAACAATGGATAAACCAATTTCATTTCCTTGTTTCACAGAATATAAAGTAGATGAATCTGTAATAATATGTGTCATTAATATCTCCTCTTTTCAACAACAGAATAAGTTATCTAGATATATTTGTCAATGCATCTAGTATTCATTTCTAGATTGAAAAAGAATTAATTTTAGATTATCATTGATGCATGAATAAATATAACTTACCTAAATGGAATGATTTACCACCAATTGATTTATATATGGATCAAGTCATCACATACTTAAATGATCAATTATCTTGTATCTATTTTCATGATGAAAAATTCATCACAAGTTCTATGATCAACAATTATGTGAAAACTTCTATTGTGAAACCACCTTTAAAAAAGCATTATACAAAACAACACATTGCGTATTTTATTGTTGTGACAATATTAAAGAAGTGTTATTCGATGTCAGAAATATCACAACTAATTCAAATTCATACAAGCATGAAAAATAGTACTGTAGAACAAGCATATGATTTATTCATATTTTGTTTTGAAAATTCTTTAAATCAAGTGTTCAACTTAGAAGAGTCAAATACTTCTTTTGAATCTCAGAATTCTGAACAAGAACTCATGCATCATGTTGTACAATGTATCATCAATAAAATCTATTCAGAATATGTATTACAAAAGTAGAGTTGTATGCGGCTACATACAACTCTACTTTTTAAATATTTCTGTTTTATCTAAAGCTTTGACTAGAATATATCCTACGATTACCGCAATCACTTCTCCTAGTGCTACCCAGCTTCCATTGATCACTGTTCCTAGTAAGAAATTATCAGGCATAAATAAGTATCCTAATTCAGCTCCTACAAAGAAAAAGTTCCAAACAACTGGCATCAACATTGCCGCAATTGGTAATTTTCCAACTTTGATGTCTTTCAATTTCCATGTACAATATGCAGCTAAGAATGTTGCGAGTGTACCAACTACAGCGTCGATATAACCTGTAGCGTTCACACCTGTCATTGCACCAATCAAGTTACTAAGAAAGCAACCTAACGTTACACCATAAATACTTGGTGAATAAATAAGTGGTAACATTGTGAGTGCTTCTGAAATTCTAACTTGTAAGCTTCCATAAGAAATTGGAGCTAATACAAGTGTTAATACAGTATACACTGCCGCAATCATTGCCACTTTTGTGATTGTTTTTGTATTCATTAATAAATCATCTCCTTATTTTAGTTAACGAGAGGTAGCCGCTACTCTCGGTCGTCTGAAACGACAGTATTTATTTTACAAATCTTGTAGTATTTTTCAACTATTAATTTTATTTTCAGCGATATTTGATATCAAAGAAAACAAAGAAAGTACTTCTTCTGTCTTTTCTTCTCCTAATTCTTTACAAATATCATCAACAATTTGAAGAATCTTTTGATGTTGTTTTTGATACACTTCATTCATTTCATCATTTAATACAATAAAGATTTGTCTTTTATCTTCCATGTTTCGAATACGGTGAATCAAATTCTTATTTTCCATATTTGTTAGAGTGCGATTCATTTGAGATTTCTTCATATGCATCCATTGACATAATTGTGAAGCAATCACTCTCTCATCTCTATTTTCATATAAATATCTACAGATCATCGCTTCATTGAATGGTAATGTACCTGTAATCTTATCGTTATTAATGATCGTAGTCATTTTCAACCACGCACTCAATATTTTTTCACTTCTTTGATTTTTCATAATAACCTCTAAAAAAAGGCATTCTGCCTTTTATTTTAATCCTTTTGGTGTAATGTAATGATCAAACAAATAATGTCCTACACCACCGTCTTCACAATCATATTCAGTCACTGCATTAGCGTGTTTTTTTGTTTGGTCAGAACCATCCTTCAAACATACGCCCCATCCAGCATCTACAAGCATTGTATTATCATTTTCATTATCACCAAAGGAAATTACATCTTTCATATCAATACCATTCCATTGTGCGTATTTCTGTAAACCAGAACCTTTATCGATCCCCGCATGCATAATTTCTAATGTACCAGGGAATGTACTGATGATTTGATAACCTTCGCTATAACGCTTCATAAAATATTCTCGTATTTCTTGATCATGATCAGCATCACTTCTAAATAAGAATTTAAATGTAGGTTTTTCACAGAGTTTATCAATGTTTCCAGTACAATCTACGAAATTAAATCCATGTCTTTTTGCGGAAGCTAATAATTCACCTTGAATATTAATTGCGTTATGATTTTCATTTCCTTCACAATTGACAGAAATAGTATATTTATCAATGAGTGGTTCCATATAATGTAAGATTTCAGACATTTCTTGTGTGCTTAACATGTCTGTTTCCCAATACTTATCACCATTCAAATGATCTAATACCATTCCACCATTCATTCCTACAACAAAATCAAATTCAAAAGATAGTCCCCAATTCTTACCCATCTTTCTTAACGCATCATTGATTTCTCTACCAGTGCCTAATCCAATCTTTACGCCATTTCGATGTAAGACTTCAAATGCATCCATTGTAATCTGTGGCAATGCATTTCCTTTACTTGTCAAAGTCATATCAATATCTGCAGCGACAATTTTCATATTTTCAATCATAATCCACCTCTTAATGCTTACTTATATTTTACTAAAAAAAATCTGAAATATTTTTTCATTTTACAAGATATTTTATCGCTTTTTCTAAACCATCTGCATCAATATCATCTGTAATAAAATCAGCTTTTTCTTTTAACACTGCTGTTGCGTTTCCCATTGCGATACAATGTCCACACGCCTCAAACATCGATAGATCATTATCTGCGTCTCCTACGCATCCCACTTCTTCTTTAGGAATGCCAAAATATCTTAATACATCTATCACGCCTCTTTGTTTACCACAACTTTCATGAAAACAATCAACTGCGTAATCATTCCATCTAACACAAATTGTATGCGCCATTTCATTTTGGATTGAATCAAAGATTTCTTTTTTTACCCAAGGAATAAACATATAAATAGGATGCTTTAGAATTCTATCCAATGGTTGAATAGGATCTTGTTTGGAATGAATCTTTTCCAAGCTATCTTTTACATATGCATCATGCATATTCATATACATATGATCTTTTTCTAAGAATTGTACTGGAAATGGATGTTTCTTTAATGCGTTGTACAAAACAAGAATATCTTTCTGATCAATTGGATAATGTGTAATCACAGTACCATCAATGAGATAATTATAACCTCCATTCATTGTAATCCAACCATCCACTTCTAATGCATCTAATGGTAACTTTTCTAATTCTAATGTATGTCTTCCAGTACATCCAAAAACTAAGATTCCTTGGTTTCTAATTCGATTAATTTCATTAATTGCGGAAGCAGGAATGGAATTTGTAGTATGGGATAATGCTGTTCCATCAATGTCTAAAAATATGATTTTCATATGAAAATTATAGCGGAAAAATTTCCTATCATAAAACCTTTACTTCCTAAAAAATAAGATTACTATGTAGACGAGGTATTTGATTATGGAATTTGAACAGAACAAAAACACACTCATTTATCGTAATATGGGTGAAACACTTCAAATCGAACCATGGGGAAAAGATTCTTTTCGTGTTCGTGCAACAAGATATCCTGATTTTTCAAATCAAGATTGGGCTTTAACAGAAACAGTAGATGCATATAATACATCTATTTCCATTCATGAAAAAGAAGCTGAAATCACAAATGGAAAAATTCGTGCAACTGTTAATTTCATGGGTGTTATTTCTTTTTATAAAGATAACAATTTGATTTTAAGAGAATATTTTAGAAATTATGATGGAACACTATCAAAAGAAAGTAGATGTTTAAAGTATATCAATCGTGATTATCACGGATTAAAAGGTGGAGATTTTAGAATCGTACAAACTTTTGAAAGTAATGACGAAGAAAAATTCTTTGGATTTGGACAATATCAACAATCTCATACAAACTTAAAAGGTTGTGTATTAGATCTCGAACAAAGAAACTCTCAAGTATCTGTACCATTTGGTATTTCTTCTTTAGGATATGGTTTCTTATGGAATAATCCCGCAATTGGTAAAGTTAGTTTTGGTATGAACAAAACAGAATGGATTGCGGAAGCCACAAAAGAAATTGATTATTGGATTACAGTCGCAGATACACCAAAACAAATATTAGCCAACTATACTTCTGTAACTGGACACGCACCAGATTATCCTGATGATCTATTAGGATTATGGCAATGTAAGTTACGTTATCGCACACAAGAAGAAGTATTGAAAGTCGCACATGAATGTAAAGAAAAGAATGTTCCAATTGATATGATCGTGATTGACTTCTTCCATTGGACATATCAAGGAGATTGGAAGTTTGATCCAAAGTATTGGCCTGATCCAAAAGCGATGATTGATGAATTACATTCTATGGGAATCAAAGTTGTTGTATCTGTATGGCCTTCTGTCGATAAAAGAAGTGAAAACTTTACACCTATGTGGGATAAAGGTATGTTGATTCGTACAGAACGTGGTGTCGCACAAACATATGAATATCAAGGTGATTGTGTAGAAATTGACGCAACAAACCCTGCAACTAGAGATTATGTATGGAATGTCTGCAAGAAAAATTATTTTGATTTAGGAATTGATGGATTCTGGTTGGACAATGGTGAACCAGATTTTACAGTCTATGATTTTGATAATATGCGTTATTATATTGGACCAGCTTTAGAGACTTCTAATATTTGGCCTCAATATTATTCAAGAATCTTCTATGAAAACGAAAAGAAACTTGGTAAAAAAGATATCGTTTCATTATTAAGATCTTGTTGGGCAGGCTCTCAAAAATATGGAAATGTTGTATGGAGTGGGGATGTTCCTTCCACATTCGAATCCTTACAAGATCAATTACAATGTGGTATCAACATGGGTATCGCTGGTATTCCATGGTGGACAAGTGATATTGGTGGATTTATGACAGATGATTGGCAAGATCCTTCTTTCCAACAATTACTTGTTCGTTGGTATGAATTCGCAACATTTACAGCAGTGCTAAGAATGCATGGTGATCGTGGACCAAACGATGATATTCAACCTCTTGATGATAGAGATTGGGGTGGTGGATATCTATATACAGGACATGATAATGAATTATGGTCTTATGGAGAAGAAAATGAAAAAATCTTTAGAAAATATCTAAAGATTCGTCATGAACTAAAACCATATTTAAAGAAGTTATTTAAAGAAGCAAGCGAAAATGGTTCTCCAATTCTAAGAAGTATGTTCTATGAATATCCAAATGATTCTAAGTGTTGGAATGTTTATGATCAATACATGTTTGGGGATGAATATTTAGTCGCACCAATCCTACATGAAAATCAATTTGAAAGAGAAGTTTATTTACCGGAAGGTAAATGGGTTGATACGCGTGATGGTAAAGAATACGAAGGCAATCAAACAATCGTAGCTTCTGCCCCTATCGATTCCATCCCTGTATTTCAAAAGCAAATAGGTTAATTCATAAAACCAAATCGAAATCAAACAATAAAAACCAGGTATTGCCATTCCACACTGGAACATATACCTGGTTTTTATAATTGTGATACATTCTAACTATGACTATTCCATAAAATCGCATATAATTGATAAGATAATGATAATATTATGATAAAATATAAATAACAAAAGTAATTTAAAGGAGGATTGAATATGATAAATATTAGACCTGTATCAGACTTAAGGAATAAATTTCCTGAAATAGAATCCATTGTAAATAATGGTGAACCTGTTTATTTAACGAAAAATGGATATGGTTCAATGGTTGTTTTAAGTTTAGAAGAATATGCACAGTTAACAGAAAATATTGAAATGAAATTAGATGAGGCCGATGATCAAGCTTCTATCTCAAATGAACGGTTATCTCATGATGAAATCTTCAATTCTGTAAGAGCAACATTACATGACACAAAATAACTACAAGATTAGATATCTTCCATTATTCCAAAAGGATTTAACAGAAATTGTATTTTATATTTCTAATATTCTAAACAATCCTAATGCAGCTAAAAGTTTAATTGACGCTGTAGAAATCGCAATATTGGAGCGTTCTAAATCTCCTCTTTCGTTTGAACCATACCATTCATCAAAGAAAAGAGATTATCCATATTATCGAATCTATTTCAAAAACTATGTCATCTATTATGTCGTCATTGATAATGTAATGGAAATCAGACGATTGTTATACAAAGCAAGAAATTCAAAAAGAATTCTGCAATTTTAGAGAATAAAACCAGGTATATTCCATACTAGAATATACCTGGTTTTCATTTTTACTACATCAACATATTAGTTGATTTTAAATATTTAATAAATCAGAATATACAGCTAATGCACCATCTGTATCATGTGCGAGTACTTTCTTAGCTAGTACTTTTCCTAACTGTACACCTTCCTGGTCAAAGCTATTTACATTCCATGCGAAACCTTGGAACATAACCTTGTTTTCAAAGTGTGCTAATAAAGAACCTAAGCTCTTGGGTGTTAATTGATCGCCAATAATGATTGAAGAAGGTCTTCCACCATCAAACTTCTTATTGAGATTTTCGTCTTCTTTACCACAAGCAAACGCAACGATTTGTGCAGCTACATTTGCGCATAGTTTTTGTTGAGAAGTAGAACCTTCAATCACTACATCTGTACCAATTTGTGAATTTCTATATCCAATGAATTGGAGAGGAATGATTGTCTTTCCTTGGTGTAATAATTGATAGAATGAATGTTGTCCATTTGTACCAGGTTCACCAAAGATAATTGGTCCTGTAGGATAATCAACTGGTTCTCCAATACGATTTACAGATTTACCATTAGATTCCATATCTAATTGTTGTAAATGTGCTGGGAAACGAGATAATGCTTGAGAATAAGGTAATACAGCTGTATTTTCATATCCTAAGACATTTCTTTCATAAACACCAATCAAAGCATCTAACATAGCTGCATTCTTCATAACATCTTTTTCTTTTGCGAGTTTATCTGCTTCAGCAGCACCATCTAAGAAATCTGCGAATACTTCTGGACCAAAGGCAAGTGATAATACAGCACAACCTACTGCAGAGGATGAAGAATAACGTCCACCAATATAGTTATCCATATAGAATGCATCTAAATAACCTTCATTCTTAGCTAATGGAGATGTTTCAGATGTAACAGCTACCATATGATTTGCTGGATTTAATCCTGCTTTTACTAAAGCATCTTTTACAAATGCTTCATTTGTAAGTGTTTCTAATGTTGTACCAGATTTAGAAACTAATACAAATAAGGAATGTGCTACATCAATTCCATTTAATACTGCTGCAGCGTCATCTGGATCTACATTAGAAATGAACTTTGCTTCCATCTTTAATGTGTTATTTTTTCTAGCCCAGTTTTCTAATGCGATATAAATTGCACGAGGACCTAAATCAGATCCACCAATACCAATCTGAACAACTGTTGTGAACTTTTCACCTGCCGCATTTGTAACTTCACCATCATGTACTTTCTTTGCGAAATCTGCGATTCTTGTTTGTTGTTTTACATAGAATTCTCTTTTATTGACACCATCAGCGATAACATCATTACCGAGTTGTCCACGGCATAGTTGGTGTAATACAAGTCTCTTTTCACCTGTATTGACCATTTCACCATTGTAAAGAGCTTCAAACTTTTCACTTAATTGTGCTTCTTCAGCTAATTTTTTAATTGCGGATAAAACTTTATCATCAACTGCCTTAGCTGCATAATTATAAGTAAGACCTTCTGCCATATCTACAGAATAATTCTTAACTCTTTCTGCACCATTGCTTCCACTCATTACTTCTTTTAGATTTACTTTTTCACAAGCTTCTAATTCTTTAAAAGAATTAAGCTCATCAAGGTTTTTCCAATCAACCATCGAATATCTTCCTCCTAATATCTACCTACAATTTTAGTATTTTCATCTACTTTTTCCAAGTAGTATTTCATTGATACATAAAAGAAAAGAGATAAGATTTTAATTCTTACCTCTTTTTACCTTTCAATGATTACTTACTAGAAAGATAATCTGCAACGTACTTACCAGATGTTAAAGCCCAACCATTGTTAGCTCCAGATGGAGAGTCATCACCCATTTGACCACCAATGATTTCTCCAGCTGCATATAAGCCATCAATTGTCTTACCATTTGTATCAACAACTTGTAAGTTGCCATCTACATCTAAGCCTCCCATTGTTGTAGCGTAACGAGCTTTTTGTTCAACGATGTAAACTGCGCCATCTTCGAAAGATGCTGTTAAATAATCTTTCGCACGGCCGAAGTCTTTATCTTCACCCGCTTCAACATAGCTATTGAATTTTTCGATTGTCTTTGTTAATGCATCACCATCAATACCAGCAGCTTCAGCAGCTTCTTTTGCGTTAGAGCCTGTTGTAAAGATTGGTTCACTAGAACCATTATTCGCAACATAAGCATCGATTGTTTCTTCTGTTAGACCAGCAGCAGTCAACTTTGTCTTCCATTCATTGAATGTTGTTTCATCCATAACTAAATATAAAGTTTCATTTGTTTGTTCTTGTAACTTTTCAAGGATTTCATGGTTACTAGCCTTTTCGTTAACAACTCTTTCACCATTACTATTTACAAGAATAGCAGCTTTAGAGAAGGCTGTAATATTACCAGCAATTGTACTCTTAGCGTGTTTAGAACTTGTTTCAACACCATTTGGATATTCTTTAATATATTCCATATGTGTTGTACCAGCTTTGGCTTGTTCTGTAGCCATGATGAGACCTTCACCATTAGAAGAATCCAATCCATAGAATAGGCCTTCTGCAGCACTTGCTGGTAATAGATCATTATTATTTCCATAACCACCTGTCGCTAAAATAACGCTATCTGCAGTTAATGTATATTCTTTTCCCTTAGATGTCTTAGCTTTTACGCCAGTTACTGTACTACCATCCATGATCAATTCTTTCGCTGTTGTATTCAATAATACATTCGCACCAGATTCATCAACTTTATTCGCTAAGATCTTAGCAGCACCTGCACCACCATCAACATAAGCTAATTCTCTATCGATAGAATATTCAGCAAGTTTGTGTAAACCACCTTCCATGTTATATTCAACACCAACTGTATCTGTTAACCAGTCTGTTGTTGAACCAACATTTTCAGCATAGATACCTAATAATTCTGTATCGTTTAAATTGTCACCATTCTTCAAGAAATCTTCTTCCATAGATTCAGCGGAATCGTTTGAAACACCAGCTTCTTCTTGTACCTTAGAACCTTGAACAACTTGGTTACCACCAGATACACGAATTGTTCCACCTAAAGAAGATGTCTTTTCAACTAAGATTACAGACTTACCCTGTTCTTGTAGACGGATTGTCGCAGACATACCTGCTGCACCACCACCTACTACAATCACATCAGCACTCAATTCTTCAGATTGTCCTTCTTCATCATTTGGAACTTTTGCGTTAAATGCATCAGGATTTCCACCTGCTTGTTCAATACAATCTTTTACGGCAGTACGAATCGCAACTGTTGTATAAGTCGCACCAGAAACGATATCTGTAGATAATGTTTGATAATCAACGATTTGTTGAGGAACTGTTTCAATTGCTGGATCAGCAAGTCCACTTGTTTCGTTGTTTTCTCCAACTTCTACACTTTCAATCTTGTCTTCACTTACTGTTACAGATACTGTTACAGAACCATTGTGGCCATCAGCCTTAGCAGTATAAGTACCAGGTGTCATCTTTGTACTAGTTGTAGAACTTGTTGAAGTGGATGTTTGTGTTGTAGAACATCCAGCCAAAACAGCACTCGCAACTAAAAAAGATACTGTCTTTTTAAATTTCATTATTTTCCCTCCGAAATATATTTCATATTATACAGAAAAAAATATGGAATAAAAAGGTTGCAATTGTAAAACCGACATGTTATATTATTTGGGCGCTGACAAAGCAGTAAGCAAAAGGATGCGCTTGGCAGAAAAATTTGAGGAAATACTCAAGAGGCCGAAGAGGTGCCCCTGCTAAGGGCATAGGTCGGGCAACCGGCGCGAGGGTTCAAATCCCTCTTTCCTCGCCATACATGGTTCTGTGGAGTAGTGGTTTATCTCGTCTCCCTGTCACGGAGAAGATCGCGAGTTCGAATCTCGTCAGAACCGCCATTTATGCGAGTGTAGTTCAATGGTAGAACGCCACCTTGCCAAGGTGGACACGGCAGTTCGATTCTGCTCACTCGCTCCATTTGAAATCAACTTACGGACTTAATTGTTCGTGAGTTTTTATTTTTAAATCATCCCTTGCAGAAGTGTGCTGAATAAAAAATGGAAAAGGCTTATTTATCATCTTTTTTGGAATAATAGTCTCTATATCTTAGTGATT
>CAVKTV010000033.1:0-13887 GCA_963659075.1 Lachnospiraceae bacterium
ATACTCAAAAAAGCGAGGATTGTTTTATGAACAAGAAAAAGAAAATCATTCTTATCTCATTTTTATGCATTATATGTATATCTATTGGTGTTTATTTTTTATTAAAGGCAAATTCAACTGCTAGTGACGATTCTACGATTTACGTTCAAAAAGTTTCTAGTTTAACCGGTTCTTCTTATACACAGAATCGTTATTCTGGGGTTGTTGAATCTCAAGATACATTAGATATCAGCTTGGATTCTTCTAGAACTTTATCGGATGTATATGTTGAAGCAGGACAAGAAGTACACAAAGGAGATAAATTATTTTCTTATGATACAACAGAAGCTTCTAATTCTATTCAAAAGAAACAATTAGATATTGAATCAGAAAACAATGAAATTACCGCAAAGAATAATGAGATTTCTGATTATAATGCACAAATCAATAACGGTGGCGATAAAGTAGAAATACAAGCACAAATCAATGAAGCAAACTACGCTATCAGACAATCTCAAAACAATATCAAGGCAACACAAACAGAAATCGAACAACTCAAAAAACAAATCGAAAACTCTACAGTCACTGCTACGATTGATGGAATTGTCAAAGAAGTCAATCGTGATGGTGGAACAGATAGTAACGGAAACGCAAAGCCTTTGATTTCCATCACACAAACAGGTGAATACAGAGTAAAAGGTACACTCACAGAAATGGGAACGATTTCTGAAGGTAGTTCTGTCATTGTTAGAAGTCGTGTTAATGAAAATAGCATATGGCAAGGTACAGTCACAAAAGTTGAAACAGAGCCTCAAACAGACACAAACACTTACTATTCAAGTAGTTCAAGTGATACTGCTTCTAAATATCCTTTCTATGTCACATTAAACAGTAGTGACGGTCTCATGTTAGGACAACATGTTTATATTGAATTAGACAATGGACAAAGTGCTATAAAGGATGGTATTTGGTTAGATAGTAGCTTTATCTCATATGATGAAAATGGTAATGCATTCGTTTGGGTATCCGAAAATAACAAGCTCAAGAAAAGAAGTGTTGAAGTTGGCGATACAGATGAAATTACATATACTATTGAAATCAAATCAGGTCTAAGCAAAGATGATTATGTTGCGTGGGCTGATGATACCTATCAAGAAGGTATGAAAACAACAAGTGAAATTGAATAAGGGTGAATCATATGCTTCTTGAATTAAAAAATATATTTAAAGATTACAATGAAGATCAAATGGTCGTTCCTGTTCTAAAAGATGTTTCTTTATCCGTCAATGAAGGTGATTATGTCGCAATCATGGGACCAAGTGGTTCTGGCAAAACGACTTTAATGAACATCATTGGTTGCTTAGATAGAATGAGTGAAGGTTCATATTTCTTTGATGGCGAAGATGTATCCCAAATGAATGAAAACGAACTTAGTGATCTAAGACTTAATAAAATTGGATTTGTATTCCAAAGTTTCAACTTATTACCATCGGAATCTGCACAAGAAAATGTAGCCCTTCCACTCATCTATGCGGGCATAAAAAAAGATGAAAGAAATCAGCGTGCTTTTGAAGCTTTAGAAAAAGTCGGTTTAAAAGAACGCGTACAATTCAAACCTAAACAATTATCTGGTGGCCAAAAACAAAGAGTAGCGATTGCTAGAGCACTCATCAATCATCCAAAGATGTTACTTGCCGATGAACCAACAGGTGCATTAGATCAAGCAAGCGGAAAACAAGTCATGGAACTATTTCAATCATTAAATGATGAAGGTGTAACAATTATCATGATCACACATGACGCAAATGTCGCTAACCACGCAAAAAAAGTTCTACATATCGTAGATGGAGAAATCATAGAAAATAAACAAGGAGGTATCAAATGAATTCAAAAACTAAAAAAATCATTTTAATTACCTCTATTAGTGCCGTCGCAATTGGAAGTGTCATCGGAATTAAAATCTATTCTGATAATTCCACAACGATTGAAGTCAACTCTGTTGCTTCATTAAATACAGGTTATTGGGGTGATTCCAATACAACGACTGGTATTGTATCCAATTCTGATACACAATCTATTTACTATGATACAAGTAAAACGATCACAAAAGTTTATGTTCAACAAGGACAAAATGTAAATGCTGGTGATGCATTGATTGCCTATGATCTTACAACATTACAAGCTGCTGTGGATTCTAGCCAACTAGAAGTTGAAAAAGCACAAAACGCAATCACATTAGCACAACATCAACTGAAAAAGTTATTAAATACAACGCCAGTTCCAGAACCTACCCCTACGCCAGATCCAACCCCTACCCCTATGCCTAATCCTCTTCCTGTACCTTCTATTCCTAATAAAGATGAAAATGGATATTATCCATATATCGTCAGTTTAGAACAAGCAGAAAACTATTATACAGAGTATACAGTATATTACAGTGATAAAGAATCACCTGAACAAGGTCCAAGTGGAGAAAATTCAGCTTGGTACAATGAACCTACTGAAAACACAAAATCTTATTGGGTTGAATATACATTTGCGGATGAAACGAAAAATGAATATCAAACTAGTGATGTACAAGTTTATGACGCTTCAAAAGATCCAGTTCTTATTGGTTCTAAAGATAAACCATATATTTTCAATCTTACAGATGAATCAACGATAGAAAATGTAGATGCAGGTGTTATCTATGGAAAACTATTTAAAGATAACATTGATTCTAATTCTTATTTTGAATTCAATTTATACTCTATGAATGATGAAAGTGAATATGAAATAGATTCATCTTGGAGTGTAAAATGCAGTAAATTCGCACAAAATGTAGAAAATGATGGAGATACCTATTCTCTTGTAACGCATACAAAAGAGGAACAAAAATACGAAAAAATCCAAGAAGAAGTTGTAGAAGAAGATGACACTGCTACAGATGAAAGTGGTTATTCGGAAGCAGAACTCGCAAAAGCAATCCGCGATAAAAAACAAGAATTAAAAACATTAGATCTTGATTTAAGAAAAGCACAATTATCTTTACAAGAAAATAAAGATTTATTAACTGATGGCGTTGTTCGTGCTAAGCGAAATGGTGTTGTTCGAACAGTTGGTGATTTAAATAATCCTCCAAATGATGGCAGTGCCTTCATTGAATTATCAAGTGGTAATGGAGCTTACATTGAAGGAACTATTAGTGAATTATTATTAGATACAATCAAATCTGGTGATGAAATATCTGCATATAGTTGGACAAATGGAACAACATGTACAGCTACGATTTCTAGTATTGATACAATTCCAACAAATAGTAATTATTACAATGGTAGTGGTAATCCAAATGTCAGTTATTATTCATTTGAAGCATATGTTGAAGATAGTTCTTCTTTAACAAATGGTGATTATTTAGAAATCACATTTAATAATACAAACACAGATACAAATTCCATTTGGTTATCTAAAGCATATGTAAAACAAGATGGTAAGAAATATTATGTTATGAAAGATGAAGATGGAAAGCTTGTTAAACAATACGTCACAGTCAAAACAATCGTTTGGGGTGATACCGTTGAAATCACAGATGGTCTAAACGAAACAGACTACATTGCATTTGCGTATAGTAAAAACGCAAAAGAAGGAACAAAGACAAAGAACATGGAGGAAGCATATGATTGAGAATATTCGTTTATCCTTCCGAGGTATCTTCGGACATAAGATGCGTTCCTTTTTAACAATGCTAGGAATCATTATTGGTATTGCATCCATCATCGCAATTGTTTCTACGATTCAAGGTACAAACGACCAAATCGAAAAGAATTTGATTGGTTCCGGTGATAATAGTGTTAAAGTCATGTTATATCAAGATGAATGGGAATATTCTTTTGATTCAGGAATACCAAATGGATTAACAACAGTATCATCAGATACATTAGAATCATTAAAAAATATTGAACATGTTGAAAATGTAACACTTTATCGTTCACGCCAAAACTATCAAATGATCTATCGTAATAATACAACTTTAGATGGTGGATACATCGTAGGTGTTGAACAAAACTATTTCTCATGTGCAGGACTTACAATCAAAGAAGGAAGAGGCATTACAGATGCAGATAATCAAAACTACACACAAGTAGCCGTATTAGATGAAACAAGTGCACAACTCTTATTTCCAGATGAAGATCCAATTGGTAAAACAATTGAAATCTCTTCCACTCCTTTTATGATCGTTGGAATCTGTGCAGATAAAGAACAATTTAGTGCAACAATGGATACCATTGATGATTACTACACATACAATCAAAACAGTGGTTCTAAGATTTATGTTCCAACAGAAACATGGCCAATCTTTTATCAATATGACGAACCACAAAGTGTATTGTTAAAAGTAGATGAAACATCACATATGACATCCGTAGGAACAGAAGCAGCAAATATTCTAAATACAACGATTTCTAATTCTTCCATACAATACAAAGCACAAGATTTATTAAAACAAGCAAAAGATATCCAATCTTTATCCCAATCCACAAACGCAATGTTAATTTGGATTGCGGCAATATCCTTACTTGTTGGTGGAATTGGTGTTATGAATATCATGTTGGTTACTGTTACAGAAAGAACTGGAGAAATCGGTTTAAAGAAAGCAATTGGAGCCAAAAAGAAAACAATCATGTTGCAGTTCTTAACAGAAGCAGTTGTATTAACTTCAATTGGTGGTATTGTCGGTGTCATTAGTGGGATTGGACTTGCAAAACTGATATCTGTTGTGAATGGAACTCCTGTTTCCATTAGTATTCCAGCTTCTATCTTATCGGTACTATTTTCTATGGTCATTGGAATCGTATTTGGAATGCTACCAAGTTATAAAGCAGCTAACTTAGATCCAATTGTAGCCTTATATCATGAATGACAGGATAACATCCTGTCATTTTTTGTGTTAGGATATTTGCATGAAAATAAAATTAACAAATGAAATAGAAAGTTTCTTAGATCGTTGTAGATACAACATATACAACGATAATAAAAATGAATTTGTAGGTCTTCATGTTACAAAAGCAGAAGAAAAATCCATCCAAAAAGAACTATGCGATGCAGGATTTGCGGAATTCCAATGTAATGAAGAACAATGGCCTTCCCTATTTCTTTCTAAAAAAGAATGGGAACAAAGTCCATATCACAAAAACATATCTTTAGATTTAATCAAAGATACACATTTTTCTTATGAAAAAAACAAAATTGCTGGAAGAGAATTATTCAATGTAGACGCAATCCAAAAAGATCCAAATAGAGAATTAAATGATTGGATGAAATTACGTGCAATGGATAGTAATTTTGAAGCAATTTATCTTTTTCAAGACGATCAAGATTGGATGATTGACGCACCAAGTGAAGCTAGCACAAATAATGTTCCTGCTTCTAAAGCACATGGAAAAGTATTAACATTTGGACTAGGTATTGGATATTTCATTTACATGGCAATGTTAAATCCAAATGTCAAAGAAATAACTGTTGTAGAGAATTCTGAAGAAGTTATTGCGATGTTCCAAAGATTTCTATATCCACAATTTCCACAAGACATTCCATTACATATCATCCAAGGTGATGCATATGATTATTTCAATGAAGAGTTCATGAAAAACTTTGATTATTCTTATACAGATATTTGGTTAAGTTCTCAAGATGGTCTTCAAATCATACAGAAATTATTACATCAATATCTTCCACCATTTCAAAGCAGTGACTTTTGGATTGAAGATAGCTGTTTTGAAATTATGTGGACATTGATCTTTATGTATTTTGATGCATTAGCACATCATCAAGATGTACAAGTCAATCCTCAATATTCACAAGAAATGCATAAGATCATTTCTTATTTCTCTAGCATTGAAAAAGAAATTGATTCTGTAGATACATTAAAATTCTACATGTATGATAATGAAACAATTCGAAAAATATTATCTCTGTAAAACGCGAATCCTACGATTCGCTTTTAGATTAATAACGGTAAAAATAACTTCGCCAATTCCAAAAAGATAAAGAATCCTAATACATCAGTAGCTGTTGTAATAAAGATCGAAGAAGCAACTGCTGGATCTGCCCCTAACCTTTTTAATGCGACTGGGACTAAGAAACCAAAGATTCCCGCAACGACCATATTTCCAATCATCGCAATCAAAATGATGATACCTAAATACATATTCTGATATATAAAACCAACAACGATTCCCGTGATAATTCCATTGATACCACCATTAATAATACCTAATACGATTTCTTTCAAAAAGGATTTATAATACTTCTTCAAAGAAACGTTATCTTGCGCTAATTGTCGAACCAAAATAGATTGTGTTTGAGAACCCGCATTGCCACCCATACCAGTAACGATCGTCATAGTAGCGGACAACGCTACAACTTGAGCAATCGTTCCTTCAAATGCTTTAACAGTCAAACTCGCAATAAAAGCAGTCATTAAATTGATTAATAGCCAAGGTAATCTTAAGCGAATAGATTCTCTTAAAGTAGTATTAAGATTTTCTTCTGAAGAAACACCACCTAATTCCAAAATATCTTCATTATATTCTTCAACAATGACATCAATAATATCATCAACCGTAATAATACCTAAAATAGAACCTCTATTATTTACAACCGGTATCGCATTCAAATCATATTTACTAACCAAATTAGCAGCGTATTCTTGATCATCTTCAGGATGAACATAAATTGGATTGGCATTCATCATATCTTTCAATAATGTATCTTTTTTCGCAGTCAAAAATAAACGAAGATTCGCTACACCAACTAATTCTTGAGAATGATTTACAATATAGACAGTTTCTAACACTTCTGATTTATTCGCAATTTGACGGATACGTTCCATACCTTGTGTAACAGTTAGGTTTTCATCCAAGGCAATATAAGCAGTCGTCATAATACCACCAGCAGAATCTTCTGGATACTTCAATAATGTACGAATGATCTTACGATCATCTTCCATCATTTGATTAATTAAAGCTTTTCTTTGAACGACCTTCATATCACCAATCAGATCGGCAATATCATCTTTCTGCATGTAACCAAAAACTTCAATCAACTCATCATTCGGAACTGTTCCAGCAATTCTAACACGCTGATCATCATTAGATTGTTCTAATACTTGCGCTAGATCTTCATCTGTTAATAATTGACAAAGTTTCCATAACTCCCTATCATCAAGATCTTCTAATAATACCGCAATATCAACTGCGTTCACTTCATCAATGTAATCATGTAATTCAGCTGCTTCACTATCTTCAATGATACGTTGTAATTCTGCCAGTGTAATCTTATCTATCATGTTCCAAACCTCTATACATACTATTGTACTTTTTTCTTAACAGAATTTCAGAAAAAGTTCTAATAAGTTTTTGTAAAAAAATGAATTTTTTTCTTGCAATTGGATTAATTTTTTTATAGAATAATAAAGCACTCAACGTGTGGTGCCTTAGCCAAGTGGTAAGGCAGCAGACTGCAACTCTGCGAGCGCCGGTTCGACCCCGGCAGGCACCTCCACACCAAGAAGATATGGGGATGTGGCGGAATCGGCAGACGCATCGGACTTAAAATCCGGTGGTGGCAACACCGTGTGGGTTCAAGTCCCATCGTCCCCACCACTCAGAGTGTAAAGCTCGCAAAACTGCGAGCTTTTTTCTTATCTACAAACTAAAAGCTCTCATTTGAGAGCTCTTTTATATTTGATTCTGCTTAAAATATTTATAACATTGATGCCAGATAACGCCTTCTACAATACCGGTAATCGTCCAACTAATTGGAAAACAAAGATATAAAGAAGCTAAAGAATGAACACTCGTAAATACTGTTAAAAGCCATACTAGTCTAACACCACAGATTCCAGCTAACATGACAAACGTTGGTATTGTAGAATAACCCATTCCTCTAGAAGAAGCGATAAACGAATCACCGATTCCTTGAATTGGTAATAACAAAGTAACAAAAGCCAAACGATACATTCCATAGAAGATGACATCATTGGAATTTGTATACATGCTTAAGAATAGATTTCCATTAAAATATAAAATCAAACTAATGAGAAAACCAGAACCAACATCTAATAACATTGTTGTCCATAGAATCTTTTTGATTTGTTTGATATTTGATGAACCAACATTGGCTGCAGTAAACGTTGAAGTTGCCTTATTAAAGGAATCAATTCCAATATATACAAAGTTTTCTAGATTTAATGCAGCACTATTCCCTGCTATCAAATTACTATCATGGAATGAATTTAAACTAGATTGTACGACTACATTACTAAAAGAAAATACTAATCCTTGTATTCCTGCAGGTACACCGATTTTCAAAATTTCTTTTGCGATATTTGTGTTTAATTTGATTTCTTTGATTTTTAATTGAATTGCGCTTGTTTCATGCATCAATGTATAAATTGTTAGAATTGCGGATACACATTGTGATATTACTGTGGCTATCGCTACGCCACTGACTCCCATTCGAAATACAATCACAAACAATAAATTCAATACAACATTTAATACACCCGCAATCGCTAAGTAATACAGTGGTCGTTTCGTATCTCCTGCAGATCTTAAGATTGCCGTAGCGAAGTCATAAACAAGTGTAAATATGATTCCCGAAAAATAAATTCTCATGTATTGAATACTAAAATACAATAAGTTATCTGGAGTATTCATGAATATCAATAATGGTTTCGCAAATACGATTCCAATAACCGTTAATAACAAACCAAACACAACGGAAAGATAAATCGATGTATGCGTAGATAACGCAGTATTGGAATCATCTTTCGCTCCAATATATTTTGATACTACGATATTTGTACCAACAGAAAGTCCATTGAATAATGAAATCAACAAAAAAATAACACTACTTGTAGCACCTACAGCAGCTAATGAAATTTCTCCAGAAAACTTTCCTACGACAATTGTATCTGCAGCATTAAATATCATCTGCAAACAATTTGTTAACATTAATGGTACTGAAAACAAAAATATATTCTTCCACAAGTTTCCTTGTGTCATATCTAAATGGTATTGACGACTCATAACTTCTATCCTTCGGTTTCCATCTTACAACACAAAAAAGGGATATTTCTACCCCTTTTCATTGAATCTTTACTTTATTCCATAAATCACTTAATTGTTTTGTGAGTTTTTCATTATAGTGGAACGTTTCATCATTTACACCATCAGATCTTGGAGAATATGCACTGATTTCAAAATAATCACCATCTGGTCCAGATAAATATTCTTCTACATCTTTTCTAACAGGTGTATAGCCTACATATTCAGAATTCGCTAATTGTGTATCATAGCTAATCATATAGTTAATGAACTCATTGGCCAGACCAGAACAAGATGCATTCTTAGGAATAACCATTGCGTCAACCCATTTATTTGTTCCTTGATCCGGTTCAATCCATGCCATATCCATATTTTCACTTAGAACATATGCAGCATCTCCAGAATACATAACAGAGATTGCTTTTTCATAGTTGACCATACCATCAATGACTTCATCTGTTACATAAGAAGGTTCCATTGTGTTATTCATATCTCTTAACCATTGATATGCTTCTTGAATTTCATCTTCATTATCTGTATTCATAGAATAACCTAATGCTTTGAAGGCAATCATGAATCCATCACGTTGTGAATCATAGAAATAAATATTTCCTTTATAGTTTGTATCTCTTAAGATTTCCCAACCTTCTTTTTGGATTGTTTCTTCATCAACGATTTGTTTATTATAAACAAGTCCAACTGTGCCCCAGAAATAAGGAACAGAATATGTTCCATCAGGATCAAAAGAATTTCTCATTTCAACGACATCTGGATTTAAATCAGATGCATTTGTTATCTGTGATTGATTCAATGGTTGTAACATATCTTCAGAAATCATTCTTTCGATCATATAGTCACTAGGAACTATTACATCATAAGATGAACCACCTAATAACTTTGTATACATGATTTCATTTGATTCAAATGTATCATAATTTACACGTGCATTATACATTATTTCAAAATTAGAAATAACATCTTCACCAATATATTCACCAGCATTATAAACATTCAATACATTACATCCAAACTGTTCTTTGGCGTCCATGACTTGTTCAACTTCAGTATAGGAATCACCACATCCCGTCAAAACAAATCCAACAGAACTAGCTAAAAGAATCTTAGATATTTTCTTCAACAACATTCTTTTTCTTTCTCCTTTCACGAATTACAGGAACAACATTTACAATGATCAATACTGCAGTAATAATATATACAATAATTGCACTTAATGCATTGATCGTTGGATTAACACGTTTTACATTGGAATAAACATAGATTGAGATATTCGATACACCAGGTCCTGTAGTAAATAAAGAGATAACAAAATCATCAAATGACATTGAGAAAGCAACTAACGCTCCAGCAACGATTCCACCTTTGATTTGTGGGATGATGACTTTAAACATTGCTTGTAATGGTGTACACCCTAGATCCATTGCAGCTTCTGCGATATTTGGATCCAATCTACGTAATCTAGGCATAACAGATAGAATGACATAAGGAATACAGAAAGCAATATGTGCTAATAACATTGTCATAAAACCTGTTTGAATTCTTAAAGAAGAGAACAATAACATAAACCCAATCGCTGTAACGATTTCTGGATTCAACATTGGTAGATTGTTTACTTGTGTAACGAGTTCTTTTACTACCTTTTTAGATTTAGATAGTCCAATCGCTGTAATTGTTCCTACAAAGGTAGAAATCACAGTCGCTAATATCGCAATGATAACCGTATACCAAATAGCTTCCATGATAGAACGATTATGGAACATTGCTTCATACCATCTTGTAGAAAAACCAGTAAACTTTGTTAATGACTTAGAACGGTTAAAGGAAAAGAAAACAACATAGATAATTGGTAGATAAAAGAAGGCAAGAATGATTCCAAGATAAATCTTAGAAAAGATATTTGATTTCTTTTTCATGTTAGTCCTCCTTTTGTTCCTTATCTAGTTTTCTAGTGATATACATAGAAACTAGAATGATAGCTGCCATGATCAAACTAATTGCAGATCCAAAATTCCAGTCTCCTGTAGATACAAAGTAATCTTCAATCAAGTTACCTATCAATACATATTGGCCACCACCTAATAGCTTAGGGATAAAGAAAGAAGATACAGCTGGCAAGAATACAAGTGTGATTCCAGAAACAACACCACTCAAAGATAATGGTAAAGTTACACGTAAAAATGTTTGTTTTTCATCTGCACCTAAATCATGTGCTGCAGTAATCAATGAAGTATCGATTTTAGATAACGCTGTATAGATTTGTAGAATCATAAATGGTAAGAAGTTGTATACCATACCAATATAAACTCTAATTTCACTTGATACGCCAAGTCTTCCTAAAATTCCCTTCCATGCATATGTTCTTACTAACATATTGATCCACATTGGTAATGTTACAAGTAAAACTGTCAAAGATTGAGATTTAGGGCTTTGTTTTGCCATAAAGTAAGCAGTTGGATAACCAATCAAGATACAAATAATCGTTGTAACAAATGCCATCTTCAATGATTTCCATAAAACACTAGGAAATATAGAATCAGAGAAAAATCTCAAAAAGTTATCAAATGTGAATGTTAATGTAAGCACACTATTTCCCTGTACAGTAAATGCATACAAAACAATCATCAGCATTGGAACAATAATTAATCCAATCATCCATATAATGTATGGATACACTAATTTAGAAAATGATTTCATCTTAGTTCATCTTTCTCATAACATGAATGTCTTCAGGGTTCCATTCAAGTCCAACTCTTTCGCCAACTTCATGATGATCTGTTGTTTCTAGTTTCAATTCACGGCCTTGTGTAGAGAACGTAATTGGATAATCACCTTCAACGATATTCTCATCATCAAAATCATATTTCACATCCCAGATTTCTACTCTAGAATCATCTTCTGTTGACCAAGCATATGCATCTGCCCAACGAATCAAATCTGTATCTAACGCAACAGATTCTTTAATTTCATCTACAGACTTTGTGAAATTAAATGCCTGGATAGATTCTTCATTTTCTTCATCTTCTACTGATACAGGTTTTACAACAAAGATAACGATCTTAATTTTTGTTCCTGCAGCAGTTTCGAATGTACATTCGTAGCTACCTTCTTCTTCTTTCAAATCATAGATTACATTAGGAATAGATACGAATTCATCTTCATCATTCCATGCTTGTGCGTTTGCACGTGCAATGATTTCTTCATCTGTGATATTCGCAACGTCTTCTACGTCCATATAGAATGAAGACGCAGATAGTTTTTCATGAGCCTCTTCATTGACTACATCATGTTCACCTGTAACATGCATTGTAACTGTTTTAGATGTACCAGAAGATGTTTCAACAACGATTTCATAATGCACACCTTTAAATAGAACAGACTTAACTTCACCATTTAAAAGTCCTCTATTTCTAGGAACGATATCAATATCTTCAGGACGAATCACAATATCAACAGGTTCATTTTCACTAAATCCATAATCTTCACAAACATAATCTGCACCATCGAATGATACCAAACGATCTCTTTTCATATTTCCATCAATAATATTTGAATCACCAATAAACTTCGCACAGTATTCATTGATAGGTGTGTTATATACTTCTGTAGGAGAACCAATTTGTTCAATGATTCCATCACGCATAATAACGATCTTATCACTCATTGTTAATGCTTCTTCTTGATCATGTGTAACAAAGATAAATGTAATTCCAACTTCTCTTTGAATTTCTTTTAATTCTAATTGCATTTCTTTTCTGAGATTCTTATCTAATGCACTTAATGATTCATCTAATAAAAGCACTTGCGGTTCATTTACTAACGCTCTAGCAATCGCTACACGTTGTTGTTGACCACCACTCATTGCGTTAATATCACGATGTTCAAATCCTTCTAAACCAACTAAAGAAATCATTCTCATGACTTTTTGATGGATGATATCTTTAGGTTGTTTCTTAATTGTTAGACCAAAAGCAATATTGTCATAAACATCTAAATGAGGAAATAACGCATAGTGCTGAAAGACTGTATTAACATCTCTTTTATAAGCAGGAACTGTTGCGATATCTTCACCATCCAAAAGCACTCTACCTTCATCAGGTTCCAAAAATCCAGCAATGATTCTTAATAGTGTTGTTTTACCACAACCAGAAGGTCCTAATAAAGTCACAAATTCATTTTCATTGATATCAAGATTGATTCCCTTTAATACAACTTGATTATCAAAGCGTTTCACAATGTTTTTGATTTCAATTAATTTTTTAGCCATTTCTATCTCCTCTTCCCATTAAAACTCTGGAGGTGTACTTACCCAAAGTACCACCGTCTTTTTATCCGTATCATTTTTTAAATAATGTGATTCCTCACCACGAATGTAGAAAGAATCCCCTTTTCGTAATAGATCACCATCTTTGTTAGAATCTCGAACAAGCAATACTCTTCCACGTAATACATATCCAAACTCTTCCCCTTCATGTGGTTCTATCACTTTACTTTCACCACCAGCTTCTAGCTCAATGATGATTGGCTCCATTTCATTCTTTTGCGCATTTGGAATGATCCAATGAATCGTTGAATCTTCTTGTTCATCCACAAATGCATCATCCGATGTAAATACGATTTGTTCTTCATTTTCCACCGCAAAGAATCTAGATAATGTTGTTCCTAATGCTTCAGAAATATCTTCTAATGTCTGCAAGGAAGGTGAAGTTAAATTGTTTTCCAACTGCGAAAGAAACCCTTTTGTAAGTTCAGTTCTAGAAGCTAATTCTTCTAACGTCAAACTATTCTTTACACGTAACTGTCG
>CAVKTV010000034.1:0-13876 GCA_963659075.1 Lachnospiraceae bacterium
CGCTGGATAGAAGTCTTATCCAAGTGTGGCGTTCCCAGAAGCTCGGTCATTTATGACCGAGTAGTTCACGTGCGATAATAGATTTAGGTGATACATATGAAAATTACAATGAATTCTAAGATTAAAGATGTCTATGATAATCCAATCGGACATGACATTTTAAAGAAAGTATTGATGCAGGTGGGATTAAATGATTCTTTTCTAACAAACATCATTGTTACTAATCTAACCTTAAAAACAATCCAACCATTCACAAAGAAAGTATTAGATGAAGGATTTTGGGATGCATTGATTCATTTAGTCAATATGGATACAGGAAAAGAAGCACCTTTAGATACGTCCATTTCAAAGAAATGGTGGAAAGAAGCAATTTTCTATCAGATATATCCACGAACATTTTGTGATTGTAATGGAGATGGTATTGGAGATATTGAAGGAATCATATCTAAACTAGATTATTTAAAAGAATTAGGTGTTGATGCGTTATGGTTATCTCCAATCTATGATTCCCCAATGGCGGATAATGGATATGATATTCGTGATTATCGTGCTATTAATCCTGATTTTGGAACGATGGATGATTTTGAACGGTTACTAAATGAAGTACATCAAAGAAATATGCATTTGATTATGGATCTAGTAGTAAATCATACTTCGGATGAACACGCTTGGTTTCAAATTGCGATAAGTGATGAAAATAGTCCATATCGTGATTATTATTTCATTCGTGATAAAGAGCATTTGAATAACTGGACTTCCTTCTTTTCAGGCTCCGCTTGGGATGCATATGAAAAGGATACTTATGCGTTACATCTATTCGCAAAAAAACAACCGGATTTAAATTGGGATAATCCAAATGTTAGAAATGATGTGATTGATATGGTGAATTGGTGGTTGGAAAAAGGCGTAGATGGGTTTCGTTTAGATGTCATCAACTATATTTCAAAAGATGAAGGTTTACCACAAGGAAACACATCCATTGGAAATATAATGGGTTATACAGGGATTGAACATTATTACTATGGACCTCATCTTCATGAATACTTACATGAACTAAACCAAAAAGCTTTTTCAAAACATGATGCTTTTTCTGTAGGAGAAACACCTGGGTTAGGAATACGCATGTGTAGAAGGATTACAGGAGAAGAAAGAGAAGAATTAGATATGGTATTCTCTTTTGATCATTTAGAAACGCCAGGTCACGTAAGATGGGATGATTATCGTTATGATTTGAACTACTTTAGAGAGTATATGATTGAGTGGATGCAAGGCTATGGAAATAATTGTTGGATGTCTATTTTCTACAATAATCACGATAATCCTAGAATGGTATCAAAAATCGATCCGACAGGTGTATATCGAAAAGATATCGAAGAATTATTATGTGTGATGCAGATGACATTAAAAGGGACACCATTTATCTATCAAGGAGATGAAATGGGATTGACTAATTATCCATTTAAATCCATTAATGAATTAAATGATATAGAATCAATCAATTACTACAGACAATTACTAGATGAAGGGAAAACCCCACAACAAGCTTGGAATACGATACTAGCAGGTACTAGAGATCATGTGCGTTTACCACTTCCTTGGAATGATAACGCAAAACAAACAATCGATTCTAAAATTACAGAAATATACAAACAATTAATTCAATTTAGACATGAAGAACCAGTACTTGTATATGGTGATTTTCATGTTTTAAACAGAAAGAAAAATCGATTTGTTTATGAAAGAAGTGATAAAAATACATCTATCATTGTAGATTGTAATTTATCTCATCGAACAGTTTCAGCGTATTCTGTAGATGAATCGTATACATTGATTTGGCCTAAAGTATTAAAAGGGACTGCGTTAAATGCGTATGGTGTAAGAATATGGAAAAGATCTCTTTAGTAAGAGACCTTTTTTATAAGAAATATCCAAATAAATATTGAAATGAATGAAACACATAAACAGATCTTTCTGATAGGTGTATCTTCATAAGTGACAATATACGTACAATCTTTTTGCGCGTAGAAAGTAACCATTGATTCACTGTTTGCGCTACATGTGATTTTTGTTTTCTGACCATCTTTGATTTGATAAACGGTATATCCTTGATACCAAGTTTTAGGCATGACTACTTGTGTGTCATATTCTAATGTATCTGTATCAAATGTTATTGTGTCATAATCTGTTGTATAAGAAATATTTAAATCTTGATTGGAAGAATCTTTGATGGGAGTGGAACGTTCTCTAAAGTCCGGTGAATTTAAAGGTAGATAATCTCCACCCGCAAGTTCTACACGCACATAATACGCACTATAGTAAGGATCACATAGTTTTCCATCTAATACATCTTGCCATGTAGTTTGAGAAGTCATTCCAAATGTTCTATCAAATGCAGGGATGACATGATATACACATTCTACGCATAATATGATGAGAACACAGAAATGTATGATTTCTTTTCTACATAGATTGGATAAACCAATCGCACTTGGTACAGATAGTAATACCATCGCTAATGTATTAAATCTCCATGGAAATTGAATGATCTTTAGTGGAATGATATCCCAAGGTAAGAAAGAAGAAGGTAATATCATACAAATGTATCCAATAATCAACATCTTCAATACAAATAGATCTTTCTTTTTCACAAAGAAATATGTCATTGGGACAAATGTTAGAAACCATCCAATATTGACTGTCATTGTCATAGAAGCATCATATTGATTTCCACTATATCCAAATATTGTTTGATTAACAAAGTATTGCCATAGATTCATGGAATGAGAAGATAAATCAGAACTTTGACCGTAATAATCAACAATAAAGGATTGAGAATGTAATTGTTCTATCATTGGTATTGTAAAGAAACAAGATAGTAAGAATGCGAATAAAATCGATATTGAAATATAGAATATCTTTTTCTTTGTTAACTTTTGAATCGATAAAATGACTAAGATTGCACATAATACACTCGCAAATAAGAATGTTAAGTTATGTGATAAGGCAAGACACGTTAATGAAAAAGTTAAAGTAAAAAAAGAATATTGATCTTCTTCGATGATTTGATACAATCCTAATAACATAAGCGGTAAAAAAGAAAACGCAAAGATTTCACCTAATGCACCTCTAACATAAATATCTGTAATTCTATAATTACTAAATAAATATGCACATCCACTGATCCAAGTAATACTTCTTTTCTTTGTTAAGTGGGATGTAAAAAGAATCATTGTATAGATTGAAATAAATGAGGCAATAAATACAATGCATTTATAACAAAAGGCTAATGAGAACCCACATAAATGCAATAAGGCAGGAAGTATCAAAAAGAAATCGGAATAGAATAAAGGGGATGCGTACCCATATCCATTGTTTTCAGATGGATAGATAGCTGGAAAAAAATTTCCATTTTGAATTGCCTTGGATAATTGTTCAATTCTTGATACGTGAAAGAAGGTATCATGTTCGATACCTAAAAAATCTTTAAATATATAAGGAAGTATTAGGATACATGTCATTCCTAACGTAAATAGGATGTCTTTCCATCTTTTTCTTAACCAAAGTACCATGTGCTAAACCATTCTATAGATTTGATAAATGTATTTGTTGTCGCAAATCCTGCAGTCGCAGGTAAAAACATCAAAAACAAGAAACAATAAACGATACAATATCCGATGATTATTCCTTTTCCAATTTTTCCTATTTTCCATAAATAAGAAAATACATAAACAATCGATAATATCGCAAAGAATGAAGTTGGATAAAAATGATACGCAAATACACAACGTGTAATGATCAACCAAGGAGCTAATGCGGTAACATATCCAACACAAATCACAATTCCTGATAACTTCTTTTCTTTGATACTATCAATGAATGTAAATAGAATCGTTCCTATTGCTGTCCAAGTCATTAATGGATTTGAGAAACAAGATATCGTATGTTGATATCCATTACTATCATAACCGTTGTAATACCAAATAGGTCGAATATCCAATAACCATTGATTCCAAGTACTGCTATAAGGATGTGTTGCTTGTAAGTTGGAATGATAGTTGTACATATATACACATTGTTTCCAAACATTACTGATTGACCAAGTATCACCTTTCCATACTTTATCTGGCAAATACGATAAAACATAAATAATCATTGGAATACCAATAAAGAAAATAAAACATAATCCAATTGTTACAAATAAACGTTTTGGAAAGATAGAAACAAGTTCAAGATTCTTCTTTCGATTTTTTTTGTAATCTAAATATTGAACACCAAAATATCCAAACAAAAGAATCGCCAAACCAACAGCAGAATAACAAGCTGTCCATTTTGTCGCTATCGCAATACCCATGGAAATACCACTTAACGCCAAATACTGAAATTGTTTTAGAAATGGGGTATCATACCAAGACATCTGAATATAGCGAATCATGAAATAAAACATCACTAAGATCCAAAATACACTAAATGGTTCTAATGTTCCAATTCTAGATGTTGTTAGATGCATGAAATCTGTAGCGAGTAATATTCCCGCAATTGTAGAGAGTGAAGTACTTTTGAAAAGTCTTCTCGCAATTGCGTAAAATAATGGAATCAATGCGATACCAAACAATGCACCTGGTAATCTCCAAACAAATGGACTCATTCCAAATAATTTGATAAATAAGGCGATGATATTTGTTCCTAAAAGTGGATGTACAGTTGCGTACATATCTTGACCATTCGCAATTTCCCATGCGTTTCTTGGATGATAGATTTCATCAAAGTAAGATTGATCTTCATATGTTGGATATAAAACAAGTTTATCTTGTTCATCAATTAATAAAGTAGCAGGGTAGGCACTTTCACTTCCACCATCTAAAGATACTTCTAAAGATACAAATCCAGTTTCTTCTGAATTTCTTAAAGCGAATTCAGTTAAAGAATTATTTTTGTTGGAAGAATGCAACCATACATATTCATAGTCCCAATTTCCTTCAATAATCTGATATTGATAAATAGAACCTTTTTCTAGTGTGGCGATTTGTTCCCATTCTTGATTATCATTGGATCCATAAACAATCATTCCTTCTGTACCTAATTGATAGGTATCTGGATTAGAATTGTTATCTCCTTCTCCATATATCGTATAGATTGCATTGAATGTTGTTTCTTTTGTGAGATGAAATACAACATCTTGAGAAACTGTAGAAGAAGTTGGTTGCCAAGTTGTTGTAGGAAATGTAGTAGAACCCAATTTCCATAAAGAAATAATGGCATAACATCCTGTTATTAAAATTAGATTACGATAATCTTTCTTTGTGTATTTTGGATATTTCTTTGTGACATGAAATGATTTCTTTTGTTTTATTTCTTTATATTCTTCATTGTTCTCTTTTATAAAATGAAAAATAAAAAATATGATTGCGCTAAATATAATACAAACAATCAATAAAGTTAGTAATTCGGCATCTTTAAATAACGTTAGACTGATTTCTTGCATGCCTATATAATACCATGTGTATGACATGGAATGAATCAGAACATAACATATATTGGAATCGAAAATTAGATGAAGAAGGAATCTATCATTATTTTGTTTTCTGTGATGAGAAAGAAGTCTATGATTTATTTATTGATGGAAAACAAAACTATTTTACATTTCAAATCCAACATAAGAAATTCTTGGATCTATTAGATCATTATCGTAAAACAGGTGAATTGCCTACTAGATACCAAAGAGGAATCATCAAGAAAAGATAAATTTATTTTTAGCACTCCTATTGACTAAGTGCTATTTTTGATTATAATAACCATTGTTAGCAATCTCAAAACATGAGTGCTAAGAAATTATTGGAGGTAATATATGTTAAAACCATTACATGATTACGTAGTATTAGAAAAAGTAAAAGAAGAAGAAAAAACACAAAGTGGAATTATTCTTACAACAAAAGAAGCAAAAGATGAACCAAGCCATGGCGTAGTAATCGCTGTAGGTCCTGGTAAAACAAATGACAATGGTGAAGTAACACCAATTGATTTAAAAGAAAATCAACATGTTATTTACAAGAAGTATTCTGGAACTGAAGTAAAAGATAATGGAAAAGATTATCTTATTATCAAGGCAGATGATATTCTTGCGGTAGTTGAGTAAGAAGAAAGAAGGTAGATGAAAATGGCAAAGGAAATTAAATACGCAAAAGACGCTAGAGATGGAATGTTGAATGGCGTAAATAAATTAGCGGATGCAGTGAAGGTTACTTTAGGACCTAAAGGAAGAAACGTCGTATTAGAAAAGAGCTATGGTTCACCAGTCATTACAAATGATGGTGTAACAATTGCCAAAGAAATCGAACTTGAAGATAAGTTTGAAAATATGGGTGCTAAGCTTGTTTATGAAGCCGCAAACAATACAAATGAATTAGCTGGTGATGGTACAACAACAGCTACGATCTTAACACAAGCTATGATTACAAATGGCTTAAAAGCTGTTGATAAAGGAGCAAATCCTGTATTGATGAGAGAAGGCATTGAAAAAGCAGCTCATACAGTTGCGGATAAACTTCTTGAAAAGAGTCACAAAGTTACAACAAATGATGATGTAAAGAATATCGCTACGATTTCTAGTGGTAGTGAAGAAATTGGTGCTATCATTGCGGATGCGATGGATAAAGTTGGTAATGATGGCGTTATCAATGTTGATGAATCTAGATCTTTTGAAACTTCATTAGAGATGACAGAAGGTATGCAGTATGATAAGGGATATATTTCTCCTTATATGGTTACAGATCGTGATAAGAATGAAGTAACATTAGAAAATCCATTGATCATGGTTACAGATCAAAAGATCAATACAATTCAAGAAATTCTTCCAGTATTAGAAGAAGTTGTAAAATCTAATAAGGCATTAATGATCATCGCAGATGATTATGATAATGAAGTGATGTCTACATTGATTATTAATAAGTTGCGTGGAACATTCAATGTTGTTGCGACAAAGGCTCCTGGATTTGGTGACAATGCTAAGAATCAATTAGCTGATATCGCAGCTATGACAGGTGCTAACTTCTTCGCAAAAGATCTCAACCAAAACTTACAAGATATGACAGTTGCAGATCTAGGCTCAGCTAAGAAAGTTGTTGTAGGCAAAGATAAGACTACAATCATTGATGGTAGTGGTGATAAGGCTGCAGTTGATGCAAGAGTTGCTTCTATCAAGAAAGAAATTGAAAATACAACATCTGACTACGATAAGAAGAAGCTTCAAGAAAGACTTGGTAAGCTTACAAATGGTGTCGCTTTAATCAAGGTCGGTGCTACAACAGAAACAGAATTAAAAGAAAAGAAGTTAAGAATCGAAGATGCATTGAACGCTACAAAGGCAGCTGTTGAAGAAGGCGTTGTCGCTGGTGGTGGATTAGCATTGATCACTGCTTTAAAAGATGTTAAGGCAACATTAAAGGATGAAACAGTTGATGTACAAAGAGGTATCAATGTTGTATTAGATGCATTGAAATGTCCAATCATGCAGATTGCTGAAAATGCTGGTTATGATGGAAATGAAGTCTTAGAACAACAATTAGCTAAGGAAGAAAACATTGGATTCAATGCAAAGAATGGTGAATGGGTAGATATGTTTGATAAGGGAATCATCGATCCTACTAAGGTAACTCGTTCTGCAGTATTGAATGCGGCAAGTATTTCTGGATTGTTTATTACAACAGAAGCTGCAGTTGCGGATATTCCTGAAAAGGAAGCTGCTGCTCCAGCAATGCCTCAATATTAATCGAACATTAGGCGGTAGAGAAATCTATCGTCTTTTTTGTTTTCTTAATAATTTGTTAAGAATTTATGAAACGATTGAATTTCTAGTATAATAGATAGGTGAGGTTTGAAATATGATGCCATTATTGATAGCTGTTATTCTTGTAATTCTTTCAGAAGCAACAGGACATAGCTTTTTAAAAATATTAAGATTAGAAAAAAATGGATTTACTGCACCGATTGGTGTTGCGATACTTTTTTCATTTTTAGAATTATTGTATTTGCCTAGATTGTGTTTAGGTGGTTCTTTTGGATGGATCAAAGGCGCAACAACAATTGTATTTATTATGTCTGTTGTTTTCTTCTTTTATAATCTTAAAGAAATGAAGAATTCATTATGGAGAGGTAGAACGATTTATGTGCTATTGACTTGTTTGATGATGTTTGGATTGTTCTATTTATGTAAAACAAATTTGTCTGTGGATACAGATAGTGAAATCATTCGTATGGCGAATAATATGAATTCTCAAGCAATCATGTTAGAGAATAATCGACTACAAGGATATGAGATGTTTGGTTCTTATATCATATGGCTCTTTAATGGAAACTTTGAAAAAGCCGCATTAACATTAGCTTTATTTGCGACAATGATTTCTGTAATGTTATGTTTAGACATCGTTGATAGTTTTGATATTGGAAATCCATGGTTCCGTTTTACTTTGATTGTATCTTCTGTTTTTTATTCTCAATTTTATTCTTGGAAGATTAGAGGTGCATATCATGGTGGTAACTGGAGAATCATCTTTATTGCGTTAGCTTTATTTACGTTATATGAATGGTTAAAGAAAGAAAAAGAAAATATTAAATATTTGTTTCCATTTATTATCTTTGCAGGATTGTTTTCTCATAATGGATTTTTAATGATTGGTTTTGAGATGATTTATCTTTCATCTGTATATTTGTTTCATATCAAAAAGATTCGTTCTTTATATGATGTTACAACATTTATGATTCCAATTATGTTGTATTGTGTAGGATGGTTAACAAAATATTCTTACTTATATGCAGGTTTATTATTTGGTATCTGTGTATTCTTTTATTGCGCTAGGTTGAAAAGAAGTGTCTATGTAAAAATTATTCGTGTAGAAGATTTTTTAATTGATCATTCTGTGAAGATCTTTTATGTAATCGTACCAATTGTATTTTTAGTTGGCACATTTATCATGCGATATTTTACAGTCAAATATTCAATTCCTTATTCTGAATATATTCGTTTCTTTTCTTCTAAAGCGATAGGTTCTTATATCTTTTTAAGTAATAACATGTTAGATATCTTTTTGGATATTTTTAGATGGGGTGTTATGATCGTTTTCTTGATGAATGCGAATCGTAGTGAAGAACAAATGATGAAGATGATTTTCTTGGGAATGGTTACTTTCTTTGTTAATCCACTTTGTATGGGAATGTTATCACAAATCACAGGACTTGAAATGTACGCACATGCATTTGAAATCATCTTTAATCCATTTACAGATATTATGATTTTCTATTGGATCTATAAACAATTTGAATGGACTGTGATAGGACAGTGGGTATTAGAATTAACATTAGTTATTACATGTGTATTAGGACATGTATCTTCCTTTACAAATCATCCTGCGGGATTGTATACAGATTTATTAACACATGATCAAAATAGTGGAAAGGTGATATTACCATGAATGTTTATGATTGGGATAATACGATTTATCGACAAGATTCAACTGCGAACTTTATACTGTGGCTTTACATACATCGTCCTTTGACGTTGTTATCGTTACCTAGAACGATTGTTTGTGGAATTGCGTATGGTTTAAGAATCATGCCAAAACTGAAATTTAAAGAAAATTTATATCATATGTTTGTGTTTGTGAAAGATATTGATCAAGCTACGGATGCGTTTGTTGCCTCACACATGAATCACGTAAAAGAATTCTATTTAAAGAATCAAAAAGAGGATGATGTTGTAATTTCAGCTTCACCAGAATTTACAATCAAAAGATTTTGTAAGCAATTAGGTATTCAAAATGTGATGGCTTCTGTCGTGGATCCTAAGAGTGGAAAATATACAGGCATCAATTGCCATGGAGAAGAAAAAGTCAGAAGATTCAAAGAGTTGTATGGAAATGCTGAAATTAATGAATTCTATTCTGATTCTTTAACAGATGCACCATTAGCGAATCTTGCGAAAAAAGCATATTTAGTAAAAGGAGACCAAATATTAGATTGGCCTAAGTAAGGAAGTGAATATCATGGAAAGAGAAAAATATAATGTTGTGATAATTGGAGGCGGTATTGGTGGATTAATGTGTGCCTATCGTCTTGTACAAAATCAACCAGAATTATCTGTTTTGATTTTAGAAAGAGGAAAATCATTAGAAGAAAGATCTTGTCCAATCTTAGCTGGAAAAGTAAAGAAATGTATTAAATGTAAACCTTGTTCCATCATGGAAGGTATGGCTGGTGCTGGTGCGTTTTCTGATGGAAAGTATAACATTACAACTGAGTATGGTGGTTGGCTACAGAATATGATGGATGAGGAAACTGTCTTGGATTATATTTGTCAAGCAGATTCTATTTTAGTGAAGTATGGTGCTGATAATGAAGTATACATGCCTAATAATGAATTAAAGACACTTTGTTTGAAATATGATTTACATATGCAACAAGCAGAAGTAAAACATTTAGGTACAGATGCAAATTACAATACGATGTTGAATTTCATTCATTCCATGGATGAAAAGATTACAATTCAAACAGAATCAATTGTAGTGGATGTGGATAAAGATACACATGTCGTTACTTATACAAACAGACAAGAACAGAAGACTGTTATTGGAGATAAGATCGTATTTGCGGTTGGTAGAGTTGGCAATGGTATGTTTGAACAATGGTGTAATAAATACAATATCAAACGTACAAACAATCAAGTGGATGTTGGTGTTCGTGTAGAACTTCCTTATGAAGTATGGGAACATTTTTCTTCAAAAATCTATGAACCTAAAATCTATTTTAAAAATGGTCACTATGGTGATCGAACGAGAATGTTCTGTTTTAATGAAAGAGGATATGTCGTTACAGAAAATAGTGATGGTGTATTAACAGTTAATGGTCATTCTTATAAAGATAAAGCGAAACAATCCAATAATTCTAACTTTGCGCTATTATCTTCTACATACTTTACAGAGCCATTTGATCAACCAGTGGAATATGCAAGATTTGTTGCATCTTTAGCGAATAAGATTTCTGGGGGATATGTTTTAGTACAACGATTAGGAGATTTAGAAAAAGGTAGAAGAACAACAGAATCAAGATTGAAAGATTCTTCTGTTAGACCAACATTAGATGCAGTTCCAGGAGATTTATCTTTATGCATGCCAAAAAGACAATTGGATAACATTGTAGAGACATTACATGCATTAGATAAGATTGCTCCAGGTACAGCCAATGAAGATACATTGTTGTATGGAATTGAATGTAAGTACTATAGTGCACGTCCTGAAGCAAAGAACTTTGAACTCGTTGCAGCACCTGGTATCTACGCAATTGGAGATGGTGCAGGATTCACAAGATCTCTTTCACAAGCAGCTGCCAATGGATTGATCGTTGGGGATATCATCACTAAGAAGTATGGCAATTGATATTAAAGAAATGTTTGTTGATTGTTTCTTGATCTTAATGGAGAAACAATCATTATCTTCTATAACCATTCAAATGTTATTAGATGAAACAGGTGCCGCAAGACAAACATTCTATAATCATTTTAAAGATAAAAATGATTTGATTTGTTATATATACAACACAAAGATCATTCATGAATATCAAGATCCAATGAATATTCATTTTGATTTTTTTAAGGCATTATTAGAATCATTGGGACAAATGAAGAAATATCATTGTTTCTTAGAACAAGCTCTTCGAATGGAAGATGCTGGTTGTTTAAAAGATTATATATTTCAACATTGTTATGAATATGATATGAAATGGCATCAGGCATGTTATGGCGATGAAGAAATGCCTGAAGAATTAGTCTTCGCAACAAAATATCATGCGATTGCGTCAAGTTCTATGACAATTTCATGGATATTATCTGGTATGCCAACAACATGTGAAGATATGGTGGAAATGATCGTTCAAATGAGAAGTATTGGAATGGATAAATTGTTTGTTGGAAGCAGAGGTTTCAATCCATATTTAAAATAGATGATTTGATGAATTCGTCTACTTATAGATAGTAAAGATAACTTGTAAATAGAAGTTATCTTTTTTTTGGAGAAAATAAAGGTAGGAGGATTTGAATATGAAACAAATCGTAAAAAATAACAAAGGACAAGCTTTAGCACCACAATCAAAACATATGGATGAAACAGTATTTCAAAACAGTTTTACAACAGATATTTATTGGCTTGGATCAGCAGGAATTATGATTCATTCACATGATACAAATATTATGATTGATCCTGTATTAGAAGGATTTGACATGCCTTTATTATATGAAGTTCCAATACATTCTCATGAAGTAAAAGAATTAGATGGTTTATTAATAACGCATATTGATAATGATCATTTTTCTAGACAAACTTGTATGGGGTTAAAAGACGTATGTCAAAAATATTATGCTCCAAATTATGTGGCTGATGTTATGAATGAGGAAGGGTATGATACAGTCAAATGTGATATTCATGAATCTTTTCAAGTAGGTGATATAAATGTAACAACTACACCCACAAGACATAATTGGCAGAATGGTGTAAAGAAATGGCAATATCGATATTGGGAAGAAAAAGATTATTGTGGATATTGGTTAGCAACAAAAGATGGAACAATATGGCTTCCAGGTGATTCTAAACTCATGGAAGAACAATTACATATGAATCAACCAGATGTAATACTATTTGATTTCGCAGATAACGATTGGCACATTACTTTTGAAGGTGCAGTGAAACTAGCAAATACATACTCGAATTCAAAACTGATTTGTATTCATTGGGGCAGTGTAGATGCATGTGATATGACACCTTTTAATGGAAATCCAGAAAGATTATTAGATAGAGTAATCAATCCAGAAAGAATCATTGTTTTAGCTCCAGGTGAAAAATATAAATTGTAAGAAAGTGCTATACTAGGAATCATATTCGAGGTGAATGTATGATTCGTAAAGCTACAGAAAAAGATATTGACGCAATAGAACGATTGTATGATGCAATTCATACTTTTGAAGAAAATGGAAAACAAACAATTGGTTGGATTCGAGGAATCTATCCTATTCGAAAAACAGCAGAAGATGCATTACAAAGAAATGATTTATTCGTTTTAGAAGATGAAGGAATCATACAAGGAACAGCGATTATTAATAAAATACAAGTTGATTCTTATAAACAAGGGAATTGGAAATATTGTGTTGATGACAATCAAGTTTGTGTATTGCATACACTTGTTATTTCTGCTGAAAGTGCAGGCAAAGGCTATGGAAAAGCATTTCTGTCATTTTACGAAAAATATGCATTTAATCATAGGTGTACAGAGTTGAGAATCGATACAAATGCGAGAAATATTGTCGCAAGAAAAATGTACAAAAAACATGGCTATGAAGAAATTGGAATCATTCCTACAGATTTTAATGGAATTGAAGGAATTGATTTAGTTTTATTAGAAAAATATATCGGAAAATAGTGTATAATGTAACTGCTTTCAAAAAAGAAGGGGGTTTTATGGCTTCATTTACGATTCAAAATACACAGGCAAGTGTAACTGTTGATGAACACGCATCCGAAATTCATAGTTTTTGTGATATAGAAACTGATAATGAATATATGTGGCAAGGGGATCCAAAGTATTGGACTGGTAGAAATCCGACATTGTTTCCTATGGTAGGAAGTACTTGGGATAAGAAGTTACATATCAATGGAAAAGAATATATTACTGGAAATCATGGTTTTACAAGAAATAGTGATTTTACATGTATTGAACATACAGACAATAAAATTGTCATGGAATTAAAAGATAGTGAGTCTACATTAAAAGAATATCCATATCATTTTACAATGCATATTACATATGAATTAAATGGTAAAACATTATCCATTCAATATGA
>CAVKTV010000035.1:0-13800 GCA_963659075.1 Lachnospiraceae bacterium
TACTTCACCAGGTTGTGCATCATGTAGAAAAGTGAAACAGTGGTTAAAAGATAGAAATCTTCCTTTTATTGAAAAAAATATTTTTAAAACATTGTTAAATGATAATGAAATTAAACATTTATTAATGAGAAGTGAAAATGGAACAGATGATATTGTCTCTAAAAGAAGTAAAATCATTCAAGAGTCTAATATTGATATTGATTCCATGAAAACGGATGAATTGATTCATTTCATTAAAAACAATCCAAGTATTTTAAAAAGACCTATCATCTTAAATGAAAGTAATTTTCAAGTTGGATATGATGAAGAAGAAATTGGTGTATTTGTTCCTAAAGAATTAAGAAAAATTGCTGATCATGTATGTAATGTAGAATGTCCAAATTATAAAACATGTGGAGAGGTACACAGTGAAGAGGCTTAATGCTTCTTTTTGTGTGAATGGTGATATATGAAAAAAGTATTAGTTGGTTTAAGTGGTGGCGTAGATTCTGCGATTGCAGCATATTTATTAAAAAAAGAAGGGTATGATGTAACTTGTGCGTTCATGAGAAACTGGGATTCTATGGCAAACGATGACTTTGAAGGAAATCCTACAATCAATGATGCGGTGTGCCCTCAAGAGGCAGATTATAAAGATGCACAAGATGTTGCGGATAAATTAGGACTACCTTTATTAAGAGTTGATTTTATTAAAGAATATTGGGATGAAGTATTTAAAACCTTTTTAGAAGAATATAAAAGAGGTAGAACTCCAAATCCTGATATTTTATGTAATCGTTATATCAAATTTGATTCGTTTATGAAGTTTGCGAAAGAAAAGGGATTTGATACAGTAGCTACAGGTCATTATTGTAAATTAGGAGAAGAAAATGGTGTTCATGTTCTTCAAAAAGCAGATGATAGAAATAAAGATCAATCTTATTTTTTAACAGAAATTAATCGTAGTGTCTTAGATCATGTATTATTTCCCTTAGGATCTGTGGATAAACCAACCGTTCGTAAGCTTGCGGAAGAACTAGATTTATCGATTGCGAAAAAGAAAGATTCTACTGGTATTTGTTTTATTGGTGAAAGAAATTTCAGACAATTTTTATCAAATTATCTTCCAATGAAACCTGGAAAAATCATTAATATCAATACAAAAGAAGTTGTTGGTCAGCATCAAGGTGTCATGTATTACACTGTTGGCCAAAGAAAAGGATTAGATATTGGTGGAATTGGCCCATTCTATGTGATTGGAAAAGATGTCACAAAGAATGAATTGTATGTAACAGATGAACAACATCAACAATGGCTTTATTCTACTTCTTGTACAGTGATTGATGTGAATTGGCTTGCGGATAGAGCATTACCAATTCAATGTGGCGCAAAGTTCCGTTATCGTCAACAAGATAATGAAATTACTTTGACGCAAAAAGAAAATGGAACTTTAGTCTGTGAATATCCTGAAGGGATTCGTTCTGTTACACCTGGGCAAGAAGCAGTTATTTATGATGGAGATACAGTAATCTGCGGGGGTAAGATTGATGTAGTATACCAAAATGATAAAAATTTAATGGAAGAAATCATTCGTGTCATAAATCAATAACTATGGATGAACTAATTACTTTAAATGGAAAAATTACATTTGTTCTTTATCGAAATGATTCAAACTACTACACAGTAGCGAAGTTTCGTGTAAATGATGAGAATGAACATCAAATCATTATTACAGGCACCTTTCTTGAAATAGAGGAAGATGTCCTTTTTAACATTCACGGATACTATGTAGAACATCCTAAGTATGGCATTCAATTCAAAGTAGAATCTATAGATAAACCTTTACCTAGTGAAAGAGAAGGCATTATTCGATATTTATCAAGTTCTTCTTTTCCGGGAATTGGTAAAAAAATGGCAGAAAAAATCGTTGAGACTTTAGGAGAAAATTGCTTACAAGAAATCAGAGAAGATGAAAATTGTTTGTTGCGCGTAGAAAAATTAAATAAAAAGCAATTTGATAGTATTGTAGAAGGAATTCATCAAGAAGATGATGGTTTACAAGAATTAGTGGCTTTTATGAATATTCATGGAATTGGTATGCGTAATTTAATTCGTATCAATCAAAAATATGGAAAAGACTCATTAACGAAGATAAAAGAAAATCCATATCGTGTAGTAGAAGAATTAGATGGATTTGGATTTGCGACTGCAGATAAGATAGGGGAATCATTAGGATTTCAAAAAGATGATCCAAATCGATTACATGCATATATGATTGCCTTATGTGAAAACCTATGTATGAAAAATGGTGATTCTTATCTTTTATTAGATTTTTTTCAAGCAGAGTTTTTAAAGAAAACAAAAGGATATGATATTGATTTTAATGTTATCTTAGAATCATGTGTTATTTCACGTGCCTTAGTGATTGAAGAAGATAGGATATATACAAAAGCACAATATGATTCCGAAAAACAAATCGCTCAATTTTTATCCTATTTTCCTTATAAAAAATTAGATGATTATGATGTAGATCTTTTTCAAGAATATTTAGAATCATTACAGAAAAATCTAGGAATTGTTTATGATGAATTACAAATCAACGCAATTGAAACACTCTTTCAAAAACCAT
The DNA here is from genome assembly GCA_963659075.1 of Lachnospiraceae bacterium. Classification (GTDB taxonomy): domain Bacteria; phylum Bacillota_I; class Bacilli_A; order Erysipelotrichales; family Erysipelotrichaceae; genus Bulleidia. The sequence goes on from CAVKTV010000035.1 coordinate 2,609, forward strand.
TTTCTATATTGACTGGAGGACCAGGTACTGGGAAAACAACAGTTGTTAAGGCAATGGTCACTTTGTTGAAGATGATTTATCCAAATTGTAATATTGCTTGTTGTGCGCCTACTGGAAGAGCCGCAAAACGAATATCTGAAATCTGTGAGATTGATTCTTCTACCATTCATTCATTATTAGAATGGAATCTAGAAAGCAATGAATTTAAAAAGAATGAAAAAGAACCTTTAACTTGTGATGTATTGATCATTGATGAGTTCTCTATGGTCGATACGTATTTATTCTCAAATCTTTTAAAAGCGAGTAAAAACATTAAAAAGATTTGTATTATTGGTGATGAAGAACAATTACCTTCAGTATCTTGTGGATGTGTATTAAGAGATTTGATTGCTTCAGATTGCTTTCCTGTAGTTCATTTAAATCAAATCTATCGACAAAAAGAAGGTAGTGGTGTCATATCTTTAGCGAAAGATATATTAGATGGAGATATTGAATTTGAAAGATATAAAAAAGATGCATTGTTTTTAGAATGCAACCCACTGGATATCAAATCAATCATTGTTCAACTTGTACAAACATCGATAGAAAAGAATTATTCTATTGAAGATATTCAAGTTCTATCCCCAATGTACAATGGAAGTGCAGGAATCAATGTTTTAAATAAAGCATTACAAGAGGCATTTAATCCACCTTCCAATGATAAATTAGAAGTGAAACTAGGATACATTACATTTCGAGAAGGAGATAAAGTACTTCAGTTAAAAAATCAGCCGGATGATCAAGTATATAATGGTGATATTGGAATTATTCAAGAAATCATTCCACCCTCTATGAGCGAAGATAAAAAGACTACGATTGTTATTTCTTTTCAAGATGTCATCGTTGAATATAAACCTGAAGATTTTATTAATATCACATTAGCGTATTGTATTTCAGTGCATAAATCTCAAGGTAGTGAATATTCAATTGTAATGATGCCATTTACAACTCAACATACGATCATGTTAAATCGTAAGCTTATTTATACCGCAATCACACGTAGTAAAAAGTCTTTGATTATGGTTGGAGATAAAAATGCATTTCAAAAAGGATGCATGATTTCTGAAAGACATGAACGTCAAACATATCTAAAACAGAGAATTCAAGAATGTTTTGAAAAATATTTTTAGAAACTTGTTTCTAAATCAGAAAAGTGATAACATATTTTTGCAAATCGAAGAAAAAGATAAGTAATGATAAATTCTTTATTGATAGAGAGAAACTGGTTGGTGAAAAGTTTCATAGAAATTTATTGTGAAGCTACTTTGGAGAGTATGTAAAACATATCGTATTCCGCGTTAAGGATCAATTAAGGTGCACATGTAAATGTGAATCAGGATGGTACCGCGTTATAAACGTTCCTGTTATTAGGAACGTTTTTTATTTGGAGGTTTTATGAAAAAAGATTTAACAGGTAATCAAATTCGACAAATGTTTTTGGATTTCTTTAAGTCCAAGGGATTTATGATTGAACCAAGTGCAAGCTTGATTCCTCATAATGATCCAACATTACTATGGATCAATGCAGGTGTTTCTACATTAAAGAAATATTTTGATGGAACAGAAAAACCAGCAAATCCAAGAATTGCCAATGCACAAAAATGTATTCGTACAAATGATATTGAAAATGTAGGTAAAACAGCAAGACATCATACATTCTTTGAAATGTTAGGTAACTTTTCCATTGGAGATTACTTTAAAGAACAAGCAATTCCATGGGCTTGGGAATTTTTAACAAGTCCAGAATGGATCGGAATGGATAAAGAAAGACTTTATGTTACTGTTTATCCTGATGATGAAGATGCATACAATTTATGGGTTAAAACAGGAATGATTGAATCTCATATTTGTAAAAATGCTGATAACTTCTGGGAAATTGGTAGAGGACCTGGTGGACCAGACTCTGAAATTTTCTTTGATAGAGGTGAAAAATATGATCCTGAAGGCATTGGAGAAAAACTATTCTTTGAAGATATTGAAAATGATCGTTATGTAGAATTGTGGAACATTGTATTCTCTCAATATGATTGTAGACCTGGTGAAGTAGATAGAAGTGAATATAAAGAATTACCACATAAGAATATTGATACAGGTATGGGTCTAGAAAGACTTGTTTGTTTCTTACAAGATGGTGAAACAAACTTTGATACTGACTTATTCTTACCAATTATTCACGCAACTGAAAAGTACGCAAAACACACATATGATGAACCAGAATATAAAATGGCGTATCGTGTAATTGCTGACCATATCCGAACAGTTACTTTCGCATTAGCTGATGGAGCGATGTTCTCTAATGAAGGTAGAGGATACGTTTTAAGACGTGTATTACGTAGAGCAGTACGTTATGGAATCAAATTAGGTATTGAAGAATCATTTATGTATAATCTTGTACAAGTTTGTGCAGATAACATGAAAGATTATTATGGATATATTTTAGATAAGGTTGAACTTGTATCTAAACTTGTTCGTAATGAAGAAGAAAGTTTCCATAAGACATTAAACAATGGTGAAGCTTTATTGAATGATGCTTTAAAACAACATGCAGATACGAAAAAACTACCTGGTGAAGTCGTATTTAAGTTATACGATACTTATGGATATCCAAGAGAATTAACTGAAGAAATCGCAATGGATAACGGATACACAGTTGACACTGAAGGTTTTGAATCTGAAATGCAAGCACAAAAAGAACGTGCACGTGCCGCAAGAGGAAATGAACAATCTATGCACGGGCAATCTGCTGATTTGATGGATTTCACAGAAGAAAGTAAATTTACTGGTTATACAGATACACATTCTACAGGTAAAGTCATTGGTTTATTTAAAGATGGTGTTAAAGTTGATTCTTTGGATGATGAAGGTGACATTATTTTAAGTAAAACTTGTTTCTATGCAGAAAGTGGTGGTCAATGTGCAGATCAAGGTAAAGTGTGGAATGATACATTTAAAGCAGATGTTGTTGATGTACAAAAAGCACCTCATAAACAACCTTTACATCATATTTCAAATGTAGAAGGAACATTACATGTTGGTGATGTACTAGAAGGTGAATATGATTATGCTTCACGTCAACGCACACGTGCTAATCACTCTTCATTACATTTATTACAAGCTGCACTTAAAGAAGTACTAGGTGATCATATTGCACAGGCTGGTTCTTATAACTGTCCTCAATATGGTAGATTTGACTTTACACACTTTGAAAAGCCAACAGAAGAACAACTCAAAGAAGTTGAAAAAATCGTTAATGAAAAAATCAATGAATCGATTCCTGTTAAAACTGAAGTCATGGCAATTGATGACGCAAAGAAAACTGGTGCTACTGCGTTATTTGATGAAAAATATGGCGATGAAGTTCGTGTCGTTTCTATGGGAGATTTCTCTAAAGAATTCTGCGGTGGTACACATGTTAATAACACAAATGATCTAGGATCTTTCCGTATCGTATCTGAAGAATCTGTAGGATCTGGTGTTAGACGTATTACATGTGAAACAAAGATGGAATCATATACTTCATTTAAGAATGAAGAAGAATATTTATTCAATACTGCCAAACTTTTGAAGATGAAAAACTACGAAGGTCTTCAAGAAAGAATTCAAAAGTTATTAGAAGAAAATGCTTCTTTAAAGAAGGCAGTTAGTGAAGCTGAAAGTAAGGCAATGGCTTCAGAAGCAGATTCTATTTTGAAGAAAGCAGAAGAAATCAATGGTGTTCAAACTTTGATCTTAAATTTAGAAGGAAAAGATACAAAGGGATTAAAAGAATACGCTGAAACACTCAGAAATAAGTTGAACAATGGATTTGTATTTATTTCTAATGTCGTTGATGGTAAAACAACTTTTGTATGTGCATCTAGTAAAGAAGCAATCGCTAAAGGAATGAAAGCTGGTGACATCGTGAAACAAGCTGCTATGATTTGCGGTGGTAATGGTGGTGGTAGACCTGACATGGCTCAAGCTGGTGCTAAAGATGCTTCCAAGATTAATGATGCTATTGAAAAAGTCAAAGAATTATTGAAGTAAAGATGGGATATTTCTCATCTTTTTTCATATTTTTTCATGTTTGTATTCTATACAATTCAAGATTATTAGAGTAAAATATTTTTTACAAGGAGGACTTTATTATGACACAGAAGGGTTTGACAGAAACAATTAGTTTCTCTGCAGAAGAAATAAGACGTGAAAACATCAAAGAAGTATTAAAACACGTTGAAAAAGCATTAAATGAAAGAGGATATAATGCAATCAATCAACTTGCTGGGTATTTGATTAGTAATGATCCTGCTTATATTTCATCTCATAATAATGCACGTAGTGTGATTTCTTCAATTGAAAGACATGAAATTATTGAAGAATTAGTACGTTTTTATTTAGAGGAAAATAAATAATGAGTAAATACCTAGGTCTAGATTTAGGTAGTGTTACTTGTGGTGTAAGTTTTTCTGAAACTGGTTTTATTGCTTCAACAGTTAAAACGATACGCTTTAAACCAGATGATTATGATACAGCGATGGATCGTGTATTAGAGGTCGTTCAAGAAATGAAACCAGATATCATTGTTCTAGGATTACCTTTACTTGAAAATGGTGATGTTGCCCAACGTGCTCAGATTTGTTTAGAATTTGGGAAAGTTTTAGAAGTAGAAAGTGGTATTCCTGTTAAGATGCAGGATGAAAGAAACACAACACAAGAATCAGAAAGTATCTTGTTGATGGCAGATGTTTCTAGGAAACATAGAAAGAAAAAAATAGATCAATTGGCTGCTGTTCAAATATTACAGCGTTATTTAGATTCACAACAATGAAAGGCGCAAAACGCCTTTTGATTTGAGAAGGAGAAAAACATGGAAGATTCTAAAGTAATGATTATTACCGATGAGAATGGACAAGAAAAAGAAGTTGAAATCATTCTTACATTTGAAGATGACAAAAACAAAAAGAGTTATGTTTTATTTACAGATGTGAACGCAAATGATGGTAATGTTTATGCATATAGCTATGATGAAGATGGTAATATGAATGAAATTACGGATGAAGCTGAATGGGAAATGTGCCAGGAAGTTTTAGGTGCCTTCTTGGAGGAAGATGAATAATGGCAGATAACACAAACAAGGATGAAGTCATTGATTTTGATGAACTAGATGAATTACCTGATGTTGTACTAGGTGAAAAAACACGCGCCATGCGTATTTTGCGTGAAAATGGGCAACTAGTTGAAGAAACAAAACCTACATCTAAATCTAATGTAAAGAAATCCTTTGAACAAGAAAATGTTAATAATCAAAAGATTGATGTTCCTCATATAGACGATTATTTAAAAGAAGAAATTAAAGTTTCTAAATCAGAACAAAACAAAGATGTTATAGAAAATTCAAAAAAAGAAGATATTGAAAAAACAATCGTTTTAGAAAAAAAAGAAGATGACTTAAATCTAGAAGGATTAAAAGAAGGACAGAAATATAGAAATGGTACGAAAATTGATTATTTAGGCAATGAAGTAGAAATTGAAGACTTCAATCCAAATACTTCTCGCTATAAAATCATAGATAATGGACGTACGAAATGGGTGACAGATAAAAATCTAAAATTAATCGATCCCGAAATTCCTGCTTCCTTACAAGATGATGATCCAGGTGTGGAAGATGAACTTTCTGAAGCACTTGAAAACAAAGAAGAAGTAGAAACAAACCAAACAAAAACTTCTATTATTTCAGATGAGCTCAACGCAGTTTACAAAAAAGAAGAAGTACCTACTACTCCTAAACACGCAAGAACAAATAAACAACCTGTTATAAAAACAGCTCCAATTTCTTTTGAAGAATTATATAAAGATGAATATGTACCTCATATTGAAACAGAGGAAGAAAGAGCACTTCGTATGAAAAAGAGAAAAAAGACGCCAATGATTCAAAAAATCGTAGCAGTAATTCTTTTGGTTTTAATTATCATCTTAGGAATTGGTGTTTATACATTATATTCTGGCTTACAACCAGTATCTTCTACAAGTGAAGAAGTGAAATTTATGGTTGAAGAAGGTTCCACCGCAAAAGATGTTGCGAAAAAGTTGCAAGAAGAAGGCATTATTAAAAATGCTGATGTTGCGTATACTTATGTTCGATTAAATAATCTCACAGACGTAAAACAAGGCGTTTTCACATTAGATAAAAGTTGGGACATCAAACAAATGTTCACGTATCTCAATGATCAAAATGCCGCAAAGAGAGATCAAGTATCTGTAACGATCATTGAAGGTGATTGGGCAAAAGATGCCGCAAAGAAATTTGAAGAAGTAACGAATGTTAGTTCCGATGAGCTATTGTCTATATGGAATAATAAAGATTGGATTACATCTCAAAAAGAGAAATATCCTTTCATTACTGATGAAATGTTTAAAGATGGTGTTAGAATTTATTTAGAAGGTTATCTAGCTCCTGAAACGTATTATATTAATAAAGAAACAACAGCTGAAGAAATCACAACGACTCTATTAGATCAGTCTTTAGTTGTATTTAACAAATATAAAGATCAAATTGAAGCGAGTGAACATTCTATTGCGGAAATTTATACAATGGCTTCTATTATCCAATATGAAGCTGGAACAAATCCTGATGATTTAGCTAAGGTAGCCTCTGTATTCTACAATAGATTAAACCAAGGAATGATGCTTCAAAGCTCTGTAACTGTTTGTTACGCAATAGACTTTGATAAACAGGAAGACAATTGGCAATCTTGTGAAGTGAATCCAGATTATGAATCTCCATATAATACATATAAACATACTGGTTTAACACCTGGTCCTATTGAAAATGCTGGAGAAGCAGCTTTACAAGCAGCTATCTCACCTGCAGATACAAATTATTTATATTTCATGGCAGATGTTTGTCCTGGTGGAGATGGTACTGTTTATTACGCTGAAACATTAGATGAACATAACGCTAACGTTTCAAAATATTTAACTTGTTATTAATTTATGATTTATAGTACTTGTATCTATTTGATTAAAAATGATGAGTGGTTGTTTTTAAAAAGAAATAAAAAGAAGAATGATGTGAATCATGATAAGTATATTGGTGTAGGTGGAAAACTAGAAATAGGCGAAACAAAAGATCTATGTGTAATTCGTGAAACTTTTGAAGAAACAGGATATATTCTTCAATCTTATCAAGAATGTGGTTCTATTTTGTTTCAATATCCTTATCGTGATGATGAAATTTGTTATATTTATAAATCAAATCATTTTACTGGAGAAATGCATGAATGTAATGAAGGACAACTTATATTTGTGAATCAATCAGATATTTTTTCATTAAATTTATGGGAAGGTGATCGAATCTTCTTAAAAAGAATGTTAAATGACAATCAACCATTCCATTATATATTTCATTATGATGAAAACGATCAATTAGTCGATTATAAGGAGATTATAAAATGAAACCTTTAATTATAGGAATCGCTGGTGGTTCTGCATCAGGAAAAACTTCGATTTCAAAACGCATTCAAGAAGAATTCTCTGATATGAGCAGAGTATTAGTCATTCGACAAGATGATTACTACAAAGATCAAGCTGATAAGCCAATGAGTGAACGTATTAAAACAAACTATGATCATCCTGATGCATTTGACAATGATTTATTGGTTGAACAAGTTCACTTACTATGTTCAGGATCATCTATCAATAAACCAACATATGATTATGTCAATCACACAAGAAGTGACGTTACAGAAGAATGTTTACCTTGTGACGTTTTGATTCTTGAAGGTTTATTTGTTTTACAAGATGAAAGCATTCGTGATTTACTAGATATTAAAGTATTTGTTGATACAGATGCAGATATTCGTTTTATCCGAAGATTAAATCGAGATGTAGAAGAAAGAGGGAGAACCATGGAATCTGTTGTAAACCAATACATGTCTACTGTTCGACCAATGCATGAATCATTCATTGAACCATCAAAGCGTTTTGCGGATATTATTATCCCAGAAGGTGGTACAAATACAGTCGCAATCGATTTATTGAATACAAAAATTTCTAGCATCCTATTGAGGACAATGCTATAATACCAAAGCGTGTTAAAGGAGTAATAAAATGGCTGAAGAAAATAAGATTTACGTCACTGAAGAAGGTCTTAAGAAATTACAAGATGAATATGATAATCTTGTTCATGTAGTCCGTGAAGAAGTAAAAGCTGAATTAGCAGAAGCTCGTTCTCAAGGTGACTTGAGTGAAAATGCTGACTATGATGCAGCAAGAGATAAACAAGCTGAAGTTGAACATCGTATCCAAGAATTGGAAAACATGTTACAAGTTGGACATTATGAATTAATTAATTCTAAGAAAAAAGGAAAGAAAAATGTTCAAATTGGTAGTACAGTAAAACTATTATTCAAAGATACAAAGGAAGAAGAAACATATCAAATCGTTGGTTCAACAGAAGCTGATCCATTAAATGGCAAAGTTTCTAACGAAACACCTCTTTCTCAAGCAATTTTAGGTGCTAAAGTTGGTGATGTAGTTACTGTTGAAGTTGCGAAACCATATAAAGTAGAAATTATTTCTATCAAGTAAATATCAGATTTTTCTAATATTTTTTTGGATTTTGAAAAAAAGTTGTGAATAAGATTATTGGAGGTACTTTTTATGAAAAGACATTCAGTAATCTTATTTTTATTATTTAGTGCAATTTTATTTGTGAATTTAACGCCTGTTATTTTATCGGATCCTACAGAAGATAAAATAACTGTTACTGTGAGAGGAGCAGTCGCTAATGAAAAAAGAGTTGAACTACCAATGTACGCAACAATCAATGATATTTTAGATTTGATAACCTTAAGTGATGATGCGGACACTTCATCTTTAAATCCTAATACAATCTTAAAAGATGCAGATGTAGTCACAATACCACATATTTCTACTACATCAAACAAAGTATCTATCAATAGCGCAAGTGCATCCGACCTTACAGAATTATCTGGAATTGGACCAGCATTAGCTTCTAGAATCATTGAATATAGAGAAACAAATGGTTTATTTCAAACAATCGAAGATTTAATGAATGTAAAAGGAATAGGCCAAGCAAAGTTTGATTCTTTAAAGGAATCAATTACTTTATGAAAGATATAAAAGAAAATATTGTTTTATTTTCTTTGTTACTCTTTTTGTTTCTTATTACTAAAAACTATCTTTTATATGCATCCTTATGTGCGGTATGTTGTTTATGGTATTTTCGAGTTCCCGGATATTCCTTTTTCTTTTTGTTGATAATATGTTTATTGACTTGTATTCCTTTTTATTCAAAACAAATGCCTAGTATGGAGTATGGTCAAGCAATCAAAGTAAATCAAAAGTATTCGATTCTACAAAACAAGAATAAAAAAATCATTGTTTATACAGATGAGCCATTACAAATAGATGCAAAGTATTCTATTCAAGGTGAAATGGAAGAAATTAGTACTTCATCTCATTTTTATGGATTTTCTTATGATAGGTGGTTACATCAACAAGGAATTTATTATTCTATACAACAAGATGATATTCAATTATTAAAAGAAATTCCATCAATTCGTCATTGGATGCAAAAACGAATCCAACAAATCAATGATGAAACAATACAATCCATTCTTTATAAAAGTTTATTGAATATTAAAATAAGTGATGATGATTGGATGCAAGAAAATGGGTTTTCATTTTCTGGAATGATCATAGTTGTAGATTGGATATTAAAATATTTTGTTAGTAAAAAAACTAGGAAAAAGATAAACATAATGATTGATATAGGATTGATAATTATTTATCGTTTTCCATTATTAATTGTTGAAAATTTATTGTTTATTTTAATATCAGACAAATGTTCTTCTCCTAAAACAACAGGTATTGTTATGAGTATTATCATGATTTTCTATCCTTCACAATTATTGAGTGCTTCATTTTTAATACCAGCAGTTTATCGTTATTCTTTTTTATTCGATAGTCAAAGAAAAATAGCAACTTCTTTTTTTGTTTTAGTTATACAAAGTTATTTATTTCAATCAATCAATATTGTAAGAAGCTTTTTATATCCTATTTTACAAAGAATGAATGGTTTGCTTTTCTTAAGCAGTTTGATTTATCTTTTCTTTTCTATAAGTATCTATCAACCTATTGTAAGTGCGATAGATATAACACAGGTATTTTGTAAAATATTTACATGGAATGGTTCTATTTTAGGCGTTGGTTTCATATTATTTATGATTATTCTTTTGTTATTCAAAAGAAATCGTTACTACTTTTTAAAAGCATGTATTCTTATCAGCATCTTTCAAATAACGGGTTTGTTTCACCCGTGTATGGAAATGACATTAATTAATGTAGGTTCTGGTGATTCTATATTGATACGAGCACCTTTCAACCAAGATAATATATTGATTGATACAGGTAAACCAAGTGCGTATACTTCACTAAAAAATTTATTAAATGCGAAAGGAATTGATACAATACATACTCTTATTATTTCACATGCCGACGATGATCATAGTGGAAATCAAGAATCTATTTTTGAAGACTATGATGTAAAACAATGTGTTACTTCACACCAAGAGTTGATTCAATCAAATATCTTTCAATTATTAGATATAAATGATATAGAAAATGAGGATGAAAATGAAAGTTCTATTGTGAATGTATTCAATTTAAATGGAAAACAAGTTTGTTTGATGGCAGACGCTACTACTGAAAGTGAAAAGGAGATATTAGAAAGTTATCCAAGTTTGAAATGTGATATTTTGAAGTTAGGACATCATGGATCCAAAACTTCTTCATCTGACAAATTTTTAGATCAAGTTCAACCTGAGTTAGCGTTAATTTCTGCAGGTTCCTATTCTATCTATCATCATCCAAGTGAAGAAACAATTCAAAAGTTATTAAAAAGACATATCCCGTATTTTAATACAAAAGAAGAAGGTGATATTACAATTTTATGTTTTTCACATTTTAATCTTTTTATTACGTCAAGTTTTCATATTGGTCTGTTATAATAGGTGCATGTCAATTTTTATTTATAGCGGAGAAGATCTTTTTCGATTAGAAGAAGGAATAAAGAATGTATTGTTAAAATATAACATTGATCATGATCATATTGTGACGATTGATGCTTCCGACAAGCGTACTTTCAATAT
>CAVKTV010000036.1:0-13774 GCA_963659075.1 Lachnospiraceae bacterium
GATTGAAAGTTCTAAAGGTAAAGGAAAGAATTCTGAGGTTAAAACATTAGATGAATTAAAAGTCGAATATAAGAATGTTTATGCTTCAGAAGGTGTCATCTATCAAAAAGATATTATGGCTTCTTTAGAAAAGCTTGATATGAGTGATGATGATCTAGATGGTTTATGGGATTGGTTCAGAGCTGAAAATATTGAAGTATCAGAAGATGAAGATATTCAAGAAGAACTAGAAGAAGATGTAATGTTGGATGATGCAGATCCAGCTGATGAAGACGATGAAGATGGAAGATCACATGCGGATGTTGATATTCGTACAATCGATCAGATTTCAAAAGCTGTGATGCATGGTAATGCACAAATCCAATTGAATGATCCTGTTAAGATGTATCTCAAAGAAATTGGACGTGTACCTCTATTAAAACCTGAAGATGAACCAGAAATCGCAAAGAGAATCGAAGAAGGTGATGAAGAGGCAAGAAATATCTTGATTACTTCTAACTTACGTTTAGTTGTATCTATTGCGAAGAAATATGTTGGAAGAGGAATGTTGTTCTTAGATTTGATCCAAGAAGGTAATATGGGTCTTGTTAAGGCAGTAGAAAAATTCGACTATACAAAGGGATTTAAGTTTTCTACATACGCTACTTGGTGGATCAGACAAGCAATTACACGTGCAATTGCCGACCAAGCTCGTACGATCCGTATTCCAGTACATATGGTTGAAACAATCAATAAATTGACACGTATTCAACGTCAATTGGTACAGGAATTAGGACGTGATCCTACTGCGGAAGAAATTTCCGCAAAGATGGATGGAATTTCTCCTGAAAAAGTGCGTGAAATTCAAAAGATTGCCTTAGAACCAGTATCTTTAGAAACACCAATTGGTGAAGAAGATGATTCTCATTTAGGTGACTTTATTGAAGATAAAGACGCAATGAGTCCTGATCAATACGCAAGTAACCAATTATTGAAAGATGAAATCAACGCTGTACTTTCTGGTTTGACAGAAAGAGAAGAAAAAGTCTTAAGATTGCGCTTTGGATTATATGATGGACGTACTAGAACTTTGGAAGAAGTTGGTAAAGAGTTTAACGTAACACGTGAACGTATTCGTCAAATCGAGGCAAAGGCACTTCGTAAGTTGAAACATCCTACAAGAAGTAAGAGATTAAAGGATTTCTTTGATAAATAATTATGAAAAACATCCGTATTGAAAGAATCGCGGATATGGTAAAAGAGGGTATGGTTGTCGCTGATATAGGTACGGATCATGCCCTCTTACCTATCTTGTTAGTAAAAAATGGAAAATCAAAGAAAGTGTATGCATGTGATATTGCGGAAGGCCCATTATCTATCGCAAAAGAAAACATTCAAAAGTATGGTATGCAAGAAAATATCCAAACGATTTTATCTAATGGATTTGAATGTGTTCCAATGGATACACAAGTCGCAGTCATTGCAGGCATGGGGTATATCACCGCATCTATGATTTTTAATCAAGCGATCGAAAGATTACCATCTTTCAAACAAATCATCACTGAAATCAATCGTAATCCTGAAGAGATGCGTCAATGGATATCTAATCATCACTATATGATTGAGGATGAAGCATTTGTTCATGAAAGAAATCATGATTACGCTATTATTTCTTTTACAACAAATTATCATGAAAGTTATTCAAAAGAAGAAATAGAACTAGGACCAATATTAATGCATCAAAAAGATGAAGAATATTTATCTTTCTGTAAAACAAACTTCAATAAGATTTCTACAATTTTAGAAAAATCCAATGGAAAAGCTCCACAGAATGAGCTCTTACAACAAAGATTAGAAATTTATCAAAAATATCTAGAAGATTTAGGATAGTCATAAAAAATAGAAGGATTATTTAATTCTTTACTATGTTTATCATTAGGCTGTGTTTCCTCAATCAATGACATTGCCTATTATTACAACTCCTTATGGAAGTAACGTCAAACATATGATATCGTTCCTTGTATAGGTTGGGGAACTATATTGATGAGAACGGGCGTTACAAAATGTCGATGCACATGAAAGTTAGCCACGCTTTTATCGATTTTCTAATATTTAAAGTACTTGAAAATTGTAGTTTGTAATGCAAATTGTGCATACAGCTTCAAAATGCGATTTTGTGGTTCTATCAAATTTTTATGTGTAGCGAAAAAATATTATTTCTAAATATATCTCTTAAATAAGAAAAAACGTGATCAGAATTGATCACGTTTATTTTTGTGCTATTAAGCAATAGAATTAACAGCTTTTGCGAGTCTAGACTTTTGACGAGCAACATAGTTCTTCTTCTTAATAGAAGATACGATTGCCTTGTCCAGAGCCTTGTTAGCTACGTTATACGCCTTGACAGCTTCTTCTTTGTTACCAGCTTCAACTGCTACAAGAACTTTCTTGATTGCTGTCTTTAGTTCACTCTTTTGTCCAGCTTTGGCATTCTGTCTCTTCAGGTTTGTCAATGCACGCTTCTTTTGTGACTTGATATTTGCCATGAGAACACCTCCATCCTTCTTCTCAGCAGAAACGATTATATCAAATAGACTTTTAAAATGCAATGAAATACTTTCAGCTTTACGTTATAATAAATAAATCGATTAGGAGGAATTTTATGGGAAAGCCTAGAATGATATTTTTTGGTACACCTGAATTTGCGGTAAGTATTTTACAAACAGTTATAGATATGGAATGTAATGTTGTGGCAGTTGTATCTCAACCAGATAGACCAGTTGGAAGAAAACATGTGTTAACACCAACACCTGTCCATGCTTTAGCTGATCATTATGAGATTCCTTGTTTACAACCAGAAAAGTTGACAGAGAATATTGATATGATTTTAGACTATCAACCAGATATTATTTTGACATGTGCGTATGGTCAATTTGTTCCTTCTAAAATATTATCTTATCCAAAACTTGGTTGTATTAATATTCATCCTTCTCTTTTACCAAAGTATAGAGGTGGTGCACCAATCCATCACGCTATCATGGCTGGTGAAAAACAAACTGGTGTTTCCATCATGGAAATGGTAAAGAAAATGGATGCAGGTAAAGTATATGCGCAAGTAACATTAGATATTGGTGAAGATGAAACACAAGCTGAACTATCAGAGCGTTTAAATGTTGCCGCATGTCAATTGTTAAAAGATTCCTTACAGGATTATATGGATGGTAAATTACCTGGAATCGAACAAGATGAAGAAAAAGTAGTCATTGGAAATAATATTTCTAGAGAAGAAGAGGAAGTACATTTTTCTATAGAAGATATTGATGAAATATATAATCATATTCGTGGTTTGATTGATTGGCCAATTGCCTATGGCAAATTGGACGAGAAAAGAATCAAATTTTATAAAGTTAGAAAAGAAAAGAAAGAAGTAAATGAACAAGTAGGAACTGTATTAGGTTTTAAGGATCATGCCTTAGAAATTGCTTGTCAAAATGGAATATTAAAAGTTTATGAACTTCAAATGGAAGGAAAGAAAAGAATGGATGCAGATGCATTCAAAAATGGCTATGCGAATGAAGTAATTGGAAAGGTATTTGAGTAATGGATCAAAAACATATAAGAAACTTTTGTATTATTGCGCATATTGATCATGGGAAATCTACACTTGCGGATAGAATTCTTGAAATGACTGATACTGTGCAACAAAGAGATATGAAATCTCAGATCTTAGATGATATGGAACTTGAAAGAGAAAGAGGTATTACAATTAAGTTGAATGCTGTACAACTTTCTTATAAGGCGAAAAATGGAGAAGAATATCTTTTTAATTTAATTGATACACCAGGTCATGTAGACTTCTCTTATGAAGTTTCACGCTCTTTAGCTGCGTGTGAAGGAGCAATTCTAGTTGTAGATAGCACACAAGGTGTACAAGCACAAACATTAGCGAATACATATTTAGCTTTAGATAATGCTTTGGAAATTATTCCTGTTATTAATAAAGTGGACATGAATAATGCACAACCTGAAGTAACAAAAGAAGAAATTGAAAATATCATTGGATTAGATTGTAGTGATGCACCACTGATTTCAGCTAGAAGTGGGTTGAATGTAGATCAAGTCTTAGAACAAATCGTAGAAAAGATTCCTTGTCCTACAGGGGATGCAAATGCGCCATTACAAGCATTGGTGTTTGATTCGTTCTATGATCCATATCGAGGTGTTATTGCCTTGGTTAGAATTCGTGAAGGTGAATTAAACGTTGGTGATAAGATTCGTTTTATGGAAACAGGTGCAGAATATGAAGTGCTAGAAGCAGGTATTCGTAATCCAAAAGAAGTTAAAGTGAATAAACTCATCAATGGAGATGTAGGTTGGTTTGCGGCAAGCATGAAAGATATTCATGAAGTACAAGTAGGTGACACTGTAACAAACGCGGACAATCCGTGTGATAAACCACTAGAAGGATATCGTAAATTAAATCCAATGGTATATTGTGGTTTGTATCCAAGTGATGCTGCGAAGTATCAAGATCTTCATGATGCTTTAGATAAATTACAATTAAATGATGCTTCTTTACAATATGAACCAGAAACATCTCAAGCATTAGGTTTTGGTTTCCGTTGTGGCTTTTTAGGCTTATTACATATGGATGTCGTTCAAGAAAGATTAGAAAGAGAATACAATCTTGATTTGATTGCGACTGCACCATCTGTTATTTATCATGTGTATTTGGCAGATGGAACAATGGAAGAAATCGATAACCCAGCTAAGATGCCAGATGCTTCTAAGATCGACCATGTAGAAGAACCATACGTAAAAGCTTCTATCATGGTACCTGATCAATTTATTGGTGCAGTGATGGAACTATGCCAAAAGAAAAGAGGTAT
The DNA here is from genome assembly GCA_963659075.1 of Lachnospiraceae bacterium. Lineage (GTDB taxonomy): Bacteria > Bacillota_I > Bacilli_A > Erysipelotrichales > Erysipelotrichaceae > Bulleidia. The sequence goes on from CAVKTV010000036.1 coordinate 4,869, forward strand.
CTATCAAACAATGGAAATCATTGATGCGGGTAGAAATACAATCATTTATGAAATGCCTTTATCTGAAATCATCTTTGATTTCTTTGATCGTTTGAAATCTTGTACGAAAGGTTATGCTTCTTTAGATTATGAATTAATTGGTTATCGTAAGGATGAACTTGTAAGAATGGATATTCTTTTAAATGGGGAACCAGTCGATGCTTTATCGGTTATCATTCATCGATCCGAAGCATATCATAGAGGTAGTGAAATTACTTCTAAATTGAAAGATCTGATTCCAAAACAACAATTTGAAATTCCAGTACAAGCTGCAGTTGGTGGTAAAGTCATTGCACGTACAAATATCAAATCGCTTCGTAAAAACGTATTAGCGAAGTGCTATGGTGGTGATATTTCTAGAAAGAAGAAATTGTTAGAAAAACAAAAGGAAGGAAAAAAACGTATGAAAGCTGTTGGATCTGTTGTGATTCCACAAGAAGCTTTTATGGCAGTTCTTTCAATGGATGATGATACAAAGAAATAAACCAGAACATTTATATGTTCATGTTCCATTTTGTAAAACAATTTGTTCCTATTGTGATTTTGTGCATTCTGTTTATCAATCAAAGCTTGTTGACGAATGGTTAGGTGCTTTACAAAAAGAAATTGCATATAAAGATATTAATCCAAATCTTAAAACAATTTATATTGGTGGAGGAACACCTAGTTGTTTATCAGATGAACAATTAGATTCCTTATTATCTTTATTAGATCCATATTGTAATGATGTAAAAGAATATACAATTGAAATCAATCCAGAAACGATGGATGAACATAAGGTAAGGATTCTAAGAAATCATCATATTAATCGTGTATCCATTGGTTTACAAACAACCAATGAAAAACTATTACAGTTAATGAATCGTCATCATACATATTTTGATATTCAAAATTGTATTGATTTGTTAAGAAAGAATGAAATCAATAATATTTCATTAGATATCATGTATTCTTTACCATTTCAAACAATGGATATGTTAAAAACAACGATTGATGATGCTTTATCTCTACATCCTACACATCTATCTTTATATTCTTTAACGATAGAAGAAAATACTGTATTTTCTAAAAAAGGATATACATCATTAGATGAAGATACAGAAGCAGATATGTATGAATATTTAGTAAATACATTGGAAAAGAATGGATATCATCAATATGAAGTTTCTAATTTTAGTTATGGTGATCATGAATCGATGCATAATAAAGCGTATTGGAATTATAGAGATTTTTATGGAATCTCGAGTGGAGCAAGCGGAAAAGAAAATCATATTCGATATGATAAACCAAGAAGTTTAAAAGAATATATCAATGATCCTTTCAAACAAAATGACATTGTTTTAGATTTAAATGATGAAATGTTTGAAATGTTGATGATGGGAATTCGTCTAAAGAAAGGAATGAATTTATCTTTGTTTCAAGAAACATTTCATCAATCATTTTTAGAAGTATATGGTGAAAAAATCAAACCTTTGTTAGAAAAGAATCTAGTTGAAATTGATGATTCCTATTTTAGATGTAGTGAAAAAGGATATGAAATTATGAATTCAATCTTAGTAGAATTGATGTAGGAGTAAATATGGCAGGAAGTTTAAAGAAATCAAATGTAAAGAAAAAGAGTCAACGTTCTTTAGAAATCGCAGAACAAAAAAGAATTGAAGAAGAAAAAGAACAAGCGAAGAAAGATGCCGCAATTCAAAAGAAGAAGAATTATAACAAAAATGCAATTGATACAATGTTTCCACTCTATGGTCTGTTGTGTGCAATCTTATCATTCTTGTTTAATCAAATAGGTGTGTTCTCTTTATTTGCATGTATCCTAGGATTTCTAGGAGTTAAGCGAAATGCAGATAGAAAAGATAACTTCTATAAGATAGCGATTGCAGATGTAGTTGTAGGATGTATTACAGCTATCTTATTTATTCTTTATATTACAGGTGTTATTCAACATTAATACTTGCGCATCAAAAAAATAAATGATAAAGTATTAAAGCTTTTGGACTGGGAATATCGTTCCTCTGACGTTATGCTCGGTGTAGAAGTTATTAGAAAGAAAAGAGGAAATTAAAATGTTATCAAACGAAAAGAAAGCTGAGATCGTAAAGAACTTTGGTCGTAAAGAAGGCGATACAGGTTCTACAGAAGTACAGGTTGCTTTATTAACAGAACAAATCAATGTTCTTACAGAGCACATGAAGGCTAACAAGAAGGATTATTCTTCTAACCGTGGTCTATTAAAGATGGTTGGACGTAGAAGAAGTCTATTAGCTCACTTAAAGAGCCAAGACATCAACCGTTATAGAGATCTTGTACAAAAGTTAGGTTTAAGAAAGTAATTAACTTTTCGAAAAATGTCACTAGATTATATCTAGTGATTTTTTTATAATACATATATGTCGTTTATAGAATTTAGAGATGTAAAAAAGATTTATCACGTTGGTGAAGTAGATATTCATGCTTTATCTGGAGCGAGTTTCAAAATTGAAAAAGGTGAGTTTATTGTTGTAGCTGGTGCCTCTGGTGCTGGAAAAAGTACGATTTTAAATATCCTTGGTGGCATGGATACTTGTACAAGTGGCGAAATATTAGTGGATGATAAAAGAGTTGATTCTTTGAATGAAAAACAATTAACGGATTATCGTCGTTTTGATATTGGATTTGTATTCCAGTTTTATAACTTGGTACAAAATTTAACTGCTTTGGAGAATGTAGAGCTCGCTACAGAAATTTGCAAAGAACCATTAGATCCTTCAGAAATCTTAGATAAAGTTGGATTAAGTGATAGAAAGAATAACTTTCCTTCACAATTATCTGGTGGGGAACAACAACGTGTTGCGATTGCGAGAGCTTTGGCGAAGAATCCAAAGTTATTATTATGTGATGAACCAACAGGTGCATTAGATTACGTTACTGGAAAACAAATCTTAAAGCTTCTTCAAGAAACATGTAGAAAACAAAATATGACAGTCATTGTCATTACACATAACTTAGCGATTACTCCAATGGGAGATCGTGTTTTAAGAGTTAAAAATGGACAAATCGTTTCCGATACTGTCAATGAACATCCACAGGATATAGATACGATAGAATGGTAAATTTCAAGATTAACGCAACAAGAAAAAAGGATATCTTTAGATTGATCCGTAATACGAAAGGAAGATTCTTTTCACTCATGGCAATCATCATTATTGGTGTTGCTTTTTTCGTAGGCGTATCAGGTAGTTCTTATGTCATGGGAAAAAATGTAGATGCTTATGCTGATGAAACAAATCTAAAAGATATTACAATTTATTCCAACTATGGATTTGATGATGAAGATGTAGAAGCAATCAATCAAATGAGTAAAGTAGGTAAGGCAGAAGGTAGTAAGTTTGTTGATGTACTTGCCAATAGCTCTGAATTATCTAAAGTTACTAGAATCCATTCCTATTCTGAAGAAAATACAATCAACCAATTTGTTTTAAAAGAAGGTAGATTACCAAGTAATAAAAATGAAGTATTAGCGGAAAAGGGAACAGATATGGCTGAGACTTTTCAAATAGGCGATAAGATTACATTATCTAGACCAGATAATGATCTATCGGATTATTTGGATGTTACAGAAGTTACGGTCGTTGGATTGATTGATACACCTTTATATATCAATGAAACAAAAGAAACTTCTACATTATCCAATCAATATATTTCTACGTATCTTTATATTCCAGAAGAAGCATTTTCTATGGATTATTACATGGAAATCAATGTTCTTACAAAAGATGGAAAATCTATGTATGCTTTTTCAGATGAATATAAGGATTATTGTGCTGAAGTAAAAGAAGATATTCAAGATCTAGGAATCATTCAAAGTAAGCATCGTAGAGAATCAATTATTGAAGATGCAAAAGAACAATATGAACAAGGTTATGAAGAATATAAAGATGCTTTAAAACAATATGAAGAAGGTATTTCTGAAGCAGAAGAGAAAATACAATCTTCTGAAGATGAATTAGAAAGTGGAAAACAACAGATTACAGAAGGAAAACAAACATTGATTGACTCTCAATCAACATTGAATTCTGAAATTGCTAGTAATCGTGCTTTATTAGATCAAAAAAATGCAGAATTACAAACTGCACGTCAACAATTAGAAGACGCAAAAAAACAATTAGATGAAAATGCAGAACAAATTGAACAAGCGCGCTCTACAGTGAGTTTCTATGATACTCTAACAAAATTAAAAGCATCTTTACCAGACAATGATGCAGATTTATCTGATAATGAAGAATATCAAAAGATATTAGAACAATTAAAACAATTAGGTATTATTGATTCTGATAATTATGTTGTTTCTCAAGTTTCTGATTTAATTGATAAAGCACAAAAGAAGATAACAGATGAAGCAGGAATGAGTATTGATGCAATCAGAAGTAACATTCAACAATATGATGATGGTTTACAACAATACAATGATGGAATGAGTCAAATCAATTCTGCACAAACACAAATTGATTCTGCGTATCGACAATTAGAATCTACACAATCTTCTTCTCAAGCGCAGATTGATTCAGGTTGGAAAGAAATCAATGAAAATGAGGCAAAGATCACAGAAGGTGAAGCATCATTAGAGGAAGGAAAAGAAGAATTAGAAACACAAAAGATTACTGGAAAACAACAATTAGAAGAAGCAAAAGAAAAGCTTGATAAAGCGAAACAAGATATTGAAAATCTAGAAACAAGTAAATGGACCGTATTAGATCGTACACAGCATTATGGTATGGAAACTTATGCTGCATCTGTTGATCAAATGGGAGCAATTGGTAATATCTTTCCTGTATTCTTTTTCTTAGTTGCAGCACTTGTTTGTTTGACGACAATGACACGTATGATTGATGAAGAAAGAGGACAGATTGGTATCTTAAGAGCGTTAGGTTATACAGAATTTCAATGTGCTTCAAAATATTTGATTTATGCTTTATTTGCGACGCTAATTGGATGTGTGATTGGATCAATACTTGGTACTTTAACATTCCCATTGATTATTTATGAAGCTTGGAAAATGTTATATGTTGAACCAAATATGAAATTATATATTCCATGGCATTTGATTCTATTAGCGACGTTATCTTTTATTGCGGTCATGTTACTTACAACATATTCTGTATGTCATAAATCCATGAAGGAAGTTCCTTCTCAATTATTAAGACCTGCTTCTCCAAAACTTGGAAAGTCATCCTTTATTGAACATATTGGTTTGATTTGGAATCATTTATCTTTTACGTGGAAAGTAACGATTCGAAACTTATTGCGTTATAAAAGAAGGCTAATCATGACAGTGATTGGAGTTGGTGGTTGTACTGCATTAATGGTCATTGGTTTTGGTGTAAGAGATTCTATCAATCAAATGGTCAAACTTCAATTTACTGATATTACACACTATGATGGGTTCGCTAAGATAGCGGATGATATTTCTGAAGATGATAAAAATGAATTGATTCAGAAAGTAGAAGAGGATAGTGATGTATCAAGTGTTTTATCTGCGGTATCTTATTCTGGTAAATTGACATACGAAGAAAACGAAGAAACTGTTTTAACACAAGTATTTGAAGACAATGAAGAAATATCACAACTCTATACATTACGTACACGTGTTGGACATAAAGAAATCAAATTAGATGATAGTGGCATCATTATCAGTGAAAAGTTAAGTGAGGATCTTGGTGTCAAAGTTGGAGATACTTTAACGATAGAAAGTAAATATGGCATTCAAAAAGAAGTGAAAGTATCTGCGATAACAGAAATGTATATTCAACATTATGCGTTTATGACAGATTCGTTATATCAACAATTATTTGATACAACGATTACATCAGATACGATGTTTATTACTTCATCTGTTGATAATTCATCTGATTTACAAAAGATGCTCGCAAATGATGATCGTGTAGAATCTATCAACTTCTACGATGTAACCTTAGATAACTTTAACAACATGGTAAAAACATTAGACTTTATCATTGTTGTATTGATTGCCTCCTCATTAGCTTTAGCTTTTGTTGTGTTAGGAAATCTCATGAATATCAATATTTCAGAACGCCAAAGAGAAATCGCTACTTTAAAAGTACTAGGTTTTAGAAAACGAGAAGTACAATCTTATGTTTATAAAGAAAATAACGTATTAACGATTCTAGGTGCATTTGCCGGATTGCCACTTGGTGTAGCGTTGCATCATTGGATCATGCATGAACTACAATTTTCTTATGTCATGTATGGTGTTGATGTTATGCCATTATCACTTGTGATATCTGTTATCTTAACAACAACATTTGGAATTTTGATCAATCAATTGATGAAGAAGAAATTGGCATCAATTGAAATGGTTGAAAGTTTGAAGTCTGTAGAATAATGCGTATAGTTGTGTTATAATGCAACCTGTTACGTGATTAAAGAAATGAAAAGATAGAAGAATTGAAAAGGAAAAGAAAGTAAAATGAAAAAATTTAAGAAAAGCTGGGATTTCCACGGAAAAACGATAACAGTGGAAAACGGCGAAATTGCGAAGCAAGCAGGTGGAAGTGTTGTTGTTCGATACAATGATACAGTTATTTTATCTACAGCGACAGCGAATAACCAAGCTAAGGATACAGATTTTTTCCCATTAACAGTTTTATACAATGAGAAGATGTATGCTGCTGGTAAGATTCCTGGTGGATTTTTAAGAAGAGAAGGTAGACCTACAGAGCACGCTACTTTAACTGCTCGTTTGATTGATAGACCAATTCGTCCTTTATTTGCGGAAGGATTTAGAAATGAAGTACAAGTAGTTAATACTGTGATGTCTTGTGATCCTGATGCAAGTAGTGAAATGGCTGCGTTATTTGGATCATCATTAGCACTTTGCGTTTCTGATATTCCATTTAATGGACCAGTTGCTGGTGTTATCGTTGCCAAAGTTGGTGATGAATATGTAATCAACCCAACAGTTGAAGAAAGTGAAAAGGCTGTTTTATCTTTAACAGTTGCTGGTACAAAACAAGCAATCAACATGGTTGAAGCTGGCGCAAAAGAAGTTAGTGAAGAAGAAATGTTGACAGCTCTTCAAGTTGGACATGATGCAATCAAGGAATTATGTGCAATTGAAGATGAAGTGATTGCGGAATGCGCAAAAGAAAAGATGGAAGTTGTTCTTTATGAAATTGATCCATCTATCAAAGCCTATGTTGATGAACATGCTGGAGATGAAATCCGTAAAGCTGTTTCTATTAAGGGTAAATTAGAAAGCTATGGTCGCATTGAAGAATTAAAGAACCAAATGGTTGAAGAAATCGGTGCGAAAGAATATGAAGATGAAAAGGCTTGTGAAAAAGCTAAGAAGCAAGCTGCTGAATATTGCGTTGAAGTTGAAGCTGCTGAAATCAGAAGATTGATTTCTGAAGATAAGATCAGACCAGATGGAAGAAAATTGGATGAATTACGTCCATTAGACTCTCAAGTTGATCTACTTCCTAGAGTTCATGGTTCCGCGATGTTTACTCGTGGCGAAACACAAGTTATTTCTGTTACTACATTAGGTCCTTTATCTGATGCACAATTAGTTGAAGACTTAACAACAGCTACAGAAAAGAGATTTATGCATCAATATAACTTCCCGCCATTCTCTGTTGGCGAAGTTGGTAGAATGGGTACACCAGGTAGAAGAGAAATCGGACATGGTGCATTAGGTGAAAGAGCATTGGCACAAGTATTACCAAGTGTTGATGAATTCCCATATACAATTCGTACAGTCGCTGAAGTTTGTGAATCCAATGGCTCATCCTCCCAAGCATCTATCTGTGCAGGTACAATGTCTTTAATGGCTGCCGGTGTTCCAATCAAGAGAATGGTAGCTGGTGTTGCGATGGGTCTTATCACAGTAGGTGATACATATTCCATTTTGACAGATATCCAAGGTGCGGAAGATCACTATGGTGATATGGACTTCAAAGTAGCTGGTACTCGTGAAGGTATTACAGCTCTTCAAATGGATATCAAGGTAACAGGTATTTCTATGGATATCTTAAGAGAAGCATTAGCTCAAGCACATAAGGGTAGAATGCAAATCTTAGATAACATGGAAACAGCGATTAGTGAACCACGTGGAGAACTATCTAAATGGGCTCCTAAGTTTGTTACATTCACAATTCCAACAGACAAAATCAGAATTGTCATTGGTAAGGGTGGAGAAACAATTGATAAGATCATTGAAGAATGTGATGATGTTAAGATTGATATCGATGATAATGGTAAAGTAGTACTTTATCATACAGATAAAGAAGTTCTTGAAAAGACACAACAAATGATTTTAGATTTGATTCGTGAAGCTAAAGTTGGTGAAGAATATGACGCTAAGGTAACAGAAGTACGTGAATCCTTTGCTTTCGTTCATCTATTCGGTAGCACAGATGGTCTATTACATGTTTCTCAATTAAAATGGGAAAGAGTAGGAGACATCAAGGATGAATTACATGTAGGTGACGAAGTACATGTTAAGGTCATCAATATTGATGAAGCTGGTAAGATCAAGGTATCTATCAAAGAATGCTTACCTAAACCAGAAGGCTATGTAGAACCTCAAAAGGCTCCACGTTCTCATAAACCTGAAAGAAGAAACTTCCGTCCTCAAAACGACGCAAACGTTGAAAAGCGTGTATTCAAGAAGAAGGAAGAAACAGCTGAATAATCATGAACATGTGGTTCGATAAGGATCACATGTTTTTTGTGTAGAAAAAACATGCTTGAAACTGTAAAATAATATGGATGAAAAACAAGAATATTCTTAAATATACACTCATATTTTCTAGCTTTATTTTGTGTGGCTGTCAAAGTGGTGTTACACAATATACTAGTAG
>CAVKTV010000037.1:0-13711 GCA_963659075.1 Lachnospiraceae bacterium
GAAGTCATCACAACAAAACAAAGAAAAGTCGAAGTACTTTCTGAAGAAGGAAAAGTTATTGAAAATCTTCCAGTCAAAAGAACGCAAAGTGTAAAAGGATTTGTTGATATCATGTATGGATGTAATAAGTTCTGTACTTACTGTATTGTTCCTTATACACGTGGAAAAGAAAGAAGTAGAAGAATGGGAGACATTGTTCGTGAAGTAAAACAATTGATGGATAATGGTGGTAAAGAAGTCATTCTATTAGGACAAAATGTTAATGCTTATGGAAAAGATCTTGGAATGGAAGATGGATTTACAGATCTCTTGATTGAAATCGCAAAACTTGGAATTGAAAGAATTCGTTTCTATTCTTCATCTCCTAGAGATTATTCAGAATCAACGATTCAAGCAATGTTAGATTATCCTAATATCATGCCAGCACTACATTTACCAGTACAATCTGGATCTAATGAAGTACTAAGACGTATGGCTAGAGGATATACAGTAGAAGAATATAAAGAAGTATTTGATCGTTTGAAAACAAAGATTCCTAATATTACTTTCACAACAGATTTGATTGTTGGTTTCCCTGGAGAAACAGAAGAAGAATTTCAAGAGACAATTGCTTTGGTTGATTATTGTAAGTTTGATGGTGCATTCTCTTTTGCGTATTCTCCTAGAGAAGGAACACCTGCAGCGCGTATGGAAAATCAAATCGATGCGGATGTGAAAAAGAAAAGATTACAAGAACTAAATGAACATATCAATCATTGGGCAAAAGAAAATAATTTGAAATATTCTAATAAAACAGTAAAAGTATTATGTGAAGGTAGAAGCAAGAAGAATGCAGATGTTTATTCTGGTTATTCTGAAGAAAACAAACTTGTTAATTTTACTGGTAAAGAAGGATTAGAAAATCAAATCGTTGAAGTGGAAATTACAGAAGTTAGAAGCTTTTCTTTGAATGGGAAAGCATTGTGATTGACTGCTGTTTGTTTTATAATGTTCATGCAAAAAAGAAATCAAAAATAATTGGAGGATATATATGAGCAAAGTTCGTATTTTTGCGCTAGGTGGTCTTGATGAAGATGGAAAGAACATGTATGTCGTTGAAAATAATGATGATATTTTTGTTCTGGAATGTGGATTGAAATATCCAGATGTGGATCAATTAGGAATTGAAATGATCATTCCTGATTTTTCCTATCTTGTTAAGAACGCAAAACGTATTAAAGGTGTTTTTATAACACACGGTCATGAAGATGTTATGGCTGCACTACCAATGTTATTAAAACAACTTCCTGATGTACCTATTTATATGGCACCATTTACTGCACTTATGTTCGAAAGACGTGCAAAAGAATATGGTCTAGGAAAAGTGAATATTCATCGTGTTAGAAGAAATAGTTCTTTTAAGATCGGTAAAACAGAAATTAAAACATTTGGTACAACACAATCAATTGCAGATGGTTTTGGTGTAGGTATCAAAACAAATGAAGGGTATGTTGTTTATACTTCTGAATTTATTGTTGATTATGATATTAAAAATGAAGCATTTGCGACAGATATTACAAATATCACAGATCTAGGACATGAAGGTGTACTTGCTTTATTGTGTGAATCTGTTGGCTCTAGTCGACCAGGACATTCAGCACCTTCACATCGTATTACAGATGTGATTGAACCATATTTTGAAGACGCAAAGGGTAGAATTTTAATTACAGTATTTAACCAAAATATTTATAGAGTGATTGAAATCATTGAATTAGCGAATAAATATAATCGTAAGATCATGATTTATGATGATGAATTGCGTAAGCTAATGAATGATATGGCAAAACTTGGTTACTATCATATTCCTGCTGGACTAGAAGTATCCAAAGAGTCTTTCACAAATGATATGGAAAATATCGTAATCATTGTTGCTGGTACAGGTTCTAATATCTTTACAAAAGTACATAAGATTGCGACAAAAGAAGATGACTTTATTGAAATGCGTAAGTCAGATACTGTCATTATTGCTTCACCTGCAGTTCCGGGAACTGAAAGAAATGAAGCAAGTATGGAAGATGATTTATATAAAGAAGCAGATCGTGTAGAAGCAATTGATGCGAAGAGATCTTTTTCTATGCATGCTTCCATTGAAGATATCAAAATGATGGTATATTTATTACGTCCAAAATATTATATTCCTGTAAAAGGAGAATATAGACAATTGATATCCAATGCGAACATTGCGTTAGATATGGGATATTCTGCAGCGAATATCATTGTTATGGATAATGGACAAGTCGCAACATTTACAGATGGTAATATCAATAAACAATTTGATTCTATAGATGTTGGTGAAGTGATGATCGATGGTGGTGATTCTTTAGACGCTACAGGAATGGTTATTAAAGATCGTGAAACTTTAAGTACAGATGGTGCTATTATTATTGGTATTGTTGTAAATCATGCAACAAAGGAAATTATTGGTGGACCTGATGTACAATCTAGAGGTGTTATTTATTTGAAGGATGCAGACTATATTGTGAAACAAATTGGTACGTTGATGGAATCAACAATCAATGATGCGGTAAAAGAAAAACGTTATGACAATATGGAAGTTCGTTCTGAAGCTAGAGATAAGATTGCTAGATATGTTCTTCATGAAACAGGTAAAAGACCTATGATCTTACCTGCTATCATTGAAATCAATACAAAGGATTAAAAAAGAGGATTACGTGGCTAGAAAAACAAAAGCACAACTAAAAAGAGAGCGCGATAAAGAAATAAGACAATGGATTACAGTAGTGGTCCTTTTCGCGTTATTGATTATTGGTTTCATGAAACTAGGTTTTGTAGGAACATTTTTATATAACTTACAAAGATATTTCCTAGGTTCATTATTCTGGGTCATTATTGGATCAATCATTGTTTTGATTTTAATCAATGTAATGAATCGGCATCATGATATTGAAGATGTAGATCCAATTCCATTTATTCTGATTCATTGCGCCATATTATTGTTGTGTGCCTATGTTTCAACGACTGAAAAAGGAATGTCTGTCTTTGTTCAATACATTGAACATATCGTAGATTATTTTGGAAGTAACGCATCAAATATGGATGTAGGTGGTGGCTTAATAGGTGGCTTCCTATATGCGTTAGGTTCCATGTTATTTGATCGTGTTGGTGTAGTTATCGTTATTATTGTTTTATTTATTATTGCGATGTTATTACTTGTTTCTTTAGATGTTTATAAGAAAGCTTTCTATACAATCGTTGCTTTCTTTAAAACACCAGAAAGAGAAGAGGAAGAGATAGAACCTGAACCAGTTGAAGAAAAAGAACCAAAAAATCTTTGGATCATGTTAGAAGAACATAAAGAAAAAAAAGAGGCAAAGAAAGCTTTACTTGGTTCCATTCAAGCAGATGAAGATACACAACAAGCAGGTTCTATGGATATTCTCACAGAAGAAAAGAAAGAAGAACCACATCTTACAAAATTGATCAATATTACTGCAGATAGAGATACAGAAGAAATTCCTGTAGTTTCGATTCCTGGTAAAACGATTTCTTCAGAAGAATCTGTATTTATTAATGTAGATGATCTACAAGATACGATCCAACAACCAGAAGAAGATACGATTCAGATGGACTTGGATACGATTTGTGAGGAAGATGATACAGAAGAATATTATGAACAAACAGAATTAGAATTAACGGATGAACAACCTATTACTTCTGATGTGAAGGAAGAAAAGAAGCCTGAAGTTAAGTTATCAAAGAAACCATATAAGATACCAACACCACGTATGATTGCACAGATGTTAGATCCTCTACCATCAAAAGGTGCAAATACGGAAAATGAAATTTCCGCAAAGGAAAAGGGTGAACAATTAATCAATATCTTAAGAAACTTTGATATTGAAGCTGAACTAGTGGATACACATATTGGACCATCTGTAACACAATTTGAAATCAAACCAAATGCGAATGTAAAAGTATCAAAGATATTAGGGCTTGCGGACAATATCAAGATGGCTCTTGCCGCAAAAGATGTACGTATTGAAGCACCAATTCCTGGTAGAAACGCAGTGGGTATAGAAATTCCAAATGTGAAAAGTACACCTGTTAAATTACGTGAAATCATTTCTGATATCTCAGAAAAAGATAAAAAACAACCATTATTATTCTTTGTTGGAAAAGATTTGTTAGGACAAACTGTTACATGTCGTTTAGATAAGATGCCACATTTATTGATTGCCGGTGCAACTGGTTCTGGTAAATCTGTCTGTATGAATGCAATTATTACATCTTTACTTTTAAGAACAGATCCAGAAGATGTCAAACTATTATTGGTTGATCCAAAGAAAGTTGAATTTACACCATATTCAAGAATTCCACATTTGATTGGACCAGTTATCAATGATCCAAATCAAGCCAATAACGCACTTAAGGCAATCGTCCAAATCATGGATGAAAGATATAATATCTTTGCGGCTGCAGGTGTAAGAAATATTGAAGTATTTAATGAAAAGGTAAGACAACAAAATGGTGCGAAGAATCCAGATGGCTCACCAGCTCCTAAAAAGATGCCTTATATCGTTGTTATCATCGATGAGTTAGCTGACTTAATGGCAGTTGCTGGAAAAGATGTAGAACAATCGATTCAAAGAATTACACAATTAGCACGTGCTGCTGGTATTCATTTGATTGTTGCGACACAACGTCCATCAGTTGATGTTATTACTGGTATTATCAAAGCCAATATTCCTTCTCGTATCGCATTTGCAGTATCTTCTGGAACAGATTCTAGAACAATATTAGATCACGCTGGTGCAGAAAGATTACTTGGAAATGGTGATATGTTGTATATGCCAATTGGGGCGAGCTCTGCGATGCGTACGCAAGGTGTATTTGTTACAGATGAAGAAGTACAAAAGATCACAGAATATGTTTCTCAATGGGCACCAATGTACAATGATAAGTTTATTTTATTAGAAGGTATCAATGATGGAAGTGGCATTGGTGGCGTTGCGACAATTAATGATGATCCATTATTCAAAGAAGTAAAAGAATATGTCGTAGAAGCACAAAAAGCATCTACATCATTACTTCAAAGAAGATTTGGAATTGGCTATAACCGTGCAGCTAAGATGATTGATGCTTTAGAAGAATCAGGAATTATTGGACCAGCACAAGGTTCTAAACCTAGAGAAGTCTATTTAAAACCAGAAGATTTAAATATTTCTGAAGATGATAGTTGATTTCTATTGAATTCATGATATATTGTAATAGATAAATTTCAGGGCAGGGCGTAATTCCCGACCGGCGGTAAACTCCGCGAACCGAAATGGTTGAACTGGTGTAATTCCAGTAGCGACAGTATAGTCTGGATGAAAGAGATTTTATCTTTTACTTTTATCAGTGATATTACCCGGAGTTTATCTTTGAACCCCGGTTTTTTGTTTAGAGGGGCAGGAGGTAGACAAAATGACAACAGTTTCAAAAACAAGAACAACTCGCTTTACAACACGTTACATCGCAGTTACTGCAATCCTTGCCGCATTGGCTTTTGTATTTCAGTTGATTGAAATTCCATTACCAATGATCATGCCAACATTTATTAAGTTTGATTTTTCAGACTTTCCAGCTTTACTTGGTGCGTTCTCAATGGGACCAGTTTGTGGAATCTTGATTGAATTATTAAAGAATGCATTACATGCGTTATTGTGCTCTCACTCATTTGGTGTTGGTGAATTATCAAATTTCATTTTAGGTGCTGTGTTTGTTGGTATCGCTGGACTCGTTTATCAACATAATCAAACAAAGAAGGGTGCTGTTGTTGGTTCACTTCTTGGGGCAATCTCAATGGCATTGGTTTCTTTCCCATCTAACTTATTTGTAGTATATCCTGTGTATTATAACTTCATGCCTAAGGAAACAATCATCCAGGCATATCAAATGATTATTCCTGCAGTGGATTCTATTGAAAAATGTTTATTGATCTTTAATGTTCCATTTACATTTATGAAAGGATTGTTTGATGTTATTATTACAATCTGTATCTTTGATAAGATTTCACCAATTCTTCGTGGAAAAAACTAAAAGAACTGATTTCTAATTAAGCTCGTTATGTACGTTCATAACGGGCTTTTTCTGTGCTATAATAAGTTGAACAATTTGGAGTTAATTATGGCAACATTATCACGTACAAAGAAATATCAAGATCTTAGAGATCGTTTACAACACGATACATCTACAGATTCTTTATCTACAAACGATTTATCACGTTTTGAAAAAAGATTAAATGAGATCGATTCTCAAAACTTTTCTTATACACAAAAAAATACATCGGATTCTTTTGCGGCAGGACACGCTAGAAACCATGATATTCAAAAAGAACCTGAATTATTACGTAGAAAGAAAACAGAACCAACATTTGATACTTCATCATTTTCTAATAATGAAAATGATGTAACTTTTGATAATGATTATTTAGATCAATATATTCGTGAAGTAAAACAATACAATATTGATCAAGGGAATGCTGCTAGTGAAAATACATCTTTGAATATTCTAAAACAAATTGAAAGAAATAATTCAAAGGCTCCTGATAGACCATATCCTAGAAGCAATGCACAAACAACAGATATTCCTTTTATCAATGAATCAAAGGAAGAACCAAAACAACAATCTTCAACACAAGAAGTTCAACCAACACAAGCTCTTTCAAAAGAAGATATAATGGCTGAAGTACAAAATATGGTGAATGGAACATCTACTTCAACACCTAGTACTGCACTACAAACAGAATCACCTTTTGTATCAGATTCCATCGATTTTGATAAATCAATGAATACAGATACATTTAATAGACGTTTAGAAGCAGATCGTACAACAAGACAACAATTATTGAATGAAACTACACAGATGAGAGCCCAATTAGATGATTATGAAGATAATCTTTCTGAAGTTTCCGATAAGATGAGACAAACAAATAAGATTTTGAATCTTGTATTAGTTCTTTTGATTGTATTTCTAGCTGTTATTGTTGGTTTTGTTGTGTATTGGATCGTTGTTACAAAATGAGGTTAGTATGAGAATTAATATTGCGATAGATGGACCAAGTGCTGCAGGTAAGAGCACGATTGCGAAAACATTAGCCAAGAAATTAAATTATATTCATTTAGATACAGGTGCAATGTATCGTTCAACTGCTTATAAGGCAATGCATTCTAGTGTTGATCTAGAAGATGAAGATGCTTTAGTAGAAATGTTAAAGAATACAGATATTCAATTAACACCAGTTGGAAAAGTCTTTTTAGATCAAGAAGATGTATCTACTTTGATACGCCAAGATGAAGTTTCAACTGCCGCAAGTCATGTTTCTAAGCATCCTTTAGTGCGTAAAGAGCTTGTGGCTAGACAACAACTCATGGCCGCATCAAAAGGATTTATCATGGATGGAAGAGATATTGGTACTGTTGTTTTAAAAGACGCTGAAGTGAAGATCTTTATGACTGCTAGTGCGAAAGCTAGGGCTTTAAGACGTTATAAACAAGATATTGCGATGGGACTAGAAACAAGTGATGTTGAAACCATTCAAAAAGAAATTGAAGAAAGAGATTATCAAGATACACATCGTTCTGCTTCACCACTCGTAAAAGCAGAAGATGCACTTGAAATTGATACTAGTGATATGAGTATTGAACAAGTTGTTGATCAAATCTATCAACTGTGTATCCCTTTTATTGAAAAGGAGGAAAATTGATGAAAAATGGAACAATTGCGATCGTAGGTAGACCTAATGTAGGAAAATCTACAATTTTTAATCGCATTGCTGGACAAAGACTTTCCATCGTAGAAGATATTCCTGGTGTTACAAGAGATAGAATCTATTCTTCTGCAGATTGGACAGGAAATCATTTTCAAATCATTGATACTGGTGGTATTCAATTAGAAGATCAACCATTCCAAGAAGAAATTCGTGCACAAGTTCAAATTGCCATTGAAGAAGCAGATGTGATTATGATGGTATGCAATGGAAAAAGTGGAATGAGTGATGATGATCGTTATATCGCTGGATTACTACAAAGAAGTGGAAAACCACTTGTTTTGGCAGTTAACCAAATTGATGATCAATCTCGTATGATGAATATCTATGAATTTTATAACTTAGGAATTGGAGATCCAATTGCGGTGAGTGGTGTTCATGGTATTGGTATTGGTGATTTATTAGATAAATGCATGGAACTCATGCCAGAAGAAGATAATAAAAAACGTGCAGAAGGAATTCATATCGCTGTTATTGGTGAACCAAATGTAGGAAAATCTTCTATTGTGAATGCGATATTAAGAGAAGATCGTTCTATCGTTTCTAATATTCAAGGTACAACAAGAGACGCAATCGATACTCCATTCAAAGTAAATGGAAATCCTTATGTCATAGTAGATACTGCAGGTATTCGTAAAAGAGGAAGAGTTTATGAATCTGTAGAAAAATATTCTGTTTTACGTGCAATGTCTGCCATTGAAAAATGTGATGTCGCTTTATTCTTGATTGATGGAGAATTAGGCATTCGTGAACAAGATAAACATGTTGCGGGATATGCTTATGAAGCAGGGAAACCAATCATTATTGTTGTCAATAAATGGGACGCAGTTGAAAAAGATGAACATACAATGGTAGCCTTTGAAGAAAAGGTAAGAAATGAGTTTGCATATCTAGCGTACGCTCCTATTTTATTTGTATCTGCGAAAACAAGACAAAGAGTAGATACGATCATTCCTGAAGTGGATCGTGTTTATGAAAATTCAATTCGTCGTGTTCCAACTAATATCTTAAATGAAGTCATTGCGGATTCGCAGATTACAACACCAGCACCTGCTAGAAATGGGAAAAGATTTCGTATTTATTACGCTACACAGGTCGCAATACAACCACCAACGTTTGTGCTAAGTTGTAATGAACCTAAGTTGATGCATTTTACATATCAACGTTTTATTGAAAATACATTGAGACGTGCATTTGATTTTGAAGGAACACCAATTCATATTATTGCTAGAAAGAAGGTTTCAGAATGAATATTCGAGTATTAGGTACAGGTAGTTGGGGTAGTGCTTTAGCCCAAACATTAGCTGATAATGGACATCATGTTGTGATGTGGGGAATCGATGATAA
Source organism: Lachnospiraceae bacterium (assembly GCA_963659075.1). GTDB lineage: Bacteria > Bacillota_I > Bacilli_A > Erysipelotrichales > Erysipelotrichaceae > Bulleidia. The sequence goes on from CAVKTV010000037.1 coordinate 9,158, forward strand.
TGAAATCAATGATATTGAAACCAATCATCATAATACAAAGTATTTTGAAGCAGAAATGAATCATGATGTACATGCAACAAAAGATATCAATTGTGTAAAAGATGCTGATGTTATATTGGTTGCGGTACCATCTGGTGCACTAGATTCTGTTTTACATCAAGTATGTAATCTTACAGAAAAGAAAGTCATTATTATCAATGTCGCTAAGGGATTCCATCCTGAAACACATGAAAGGTTATCAGAAGTAATCAAAAGATTAGTTCCAGAAGAAAAAAGAGAAGCTGTTGTTTCTTTGATTGGACCAAGTCACGCAGAAGAAGTCATCATTCGAAAACTCACTTGTTTAAACGCAGTCAGTGATAACGAAGAAGCAGCTAAAACAATTCAAGAAATTTTCTCTAATGACTATTTTAGAGTTTATCGAAATACAGATGTCATTGGAGCTGAAATTGGTGTTGCGGTTAAAAATATTATGGCAATTGCTTCTGGTATCTTAGAAGGAATTGGACAAGGTGATAATGCCCGTGCGGCATTAATGACAAGAGGTCTTGCTGAAATGATGCGTTATGGTGTTGCACTAGGTGGTAAGAAAGAAACATATTTAGGCTTAGATGGTGTAGGTGATTTAATTGTTACATGTACTTCTATGCATTCTAGAAACTTTACTGCTGGATTACAAATTGGAAAAGATGGATCTGCAGAAAACTTTTGGAAAGAAAATAAGCGTACAGTAGAAGGTGTAGCTGCTTGTAAAGTTATTTATGAAGAAGCTCATAAACGTGGTATTGATATGCCAATTACAGATCAAGTTTATGCAATTCTTTATGAAGGGAAATCCCCTGAACAATGTATTAAGACCTTGATGTCAAGAAGTTTGAAATCAGAAATGTAAGAAGACTTTATGTCTTCTTTTTGTATACGAAAAAAGACTTCATTTTGAAGTCTTTCATTCTGAAGTGTTGTTAAAATCTTTTGCGACAACACATTGTTGTGATGATGTTGTGTAACCATTCGACCAATAACCACAAGCTTTGATTGTACCAGAATCATAGTCACCAATCCATCCACCATACATACCATCTTTACTTGTGACAGTGGTTATGTAAGTATCATCATGATAGATATCCGCGACGAATGTTGGGTTGGTTCCATATGCCCATGCGGTATTTGCTAGACAAGCACCAGTTGCTTCTTTATTTTCCCATGAATCTCGTAATGAGATATCAATTGTTCCACCATAACATCCTTTTTTAGCACCCCAGTCAACATAGAGAATTCCATTTGTTAGACTCGCTGCGAAGTTTGTTTCTTCACCAGTTGTTGAGATTGTAGGGGTATTTGATAAACCAGTTGTAGATACTAGAGAAGTGATATTATCATTCACACCGGAAACATGTGGCCATGTTCCATTTGCGTATGTGACTTGTGCGATATCACTAGGCATTTCGACGCCACTTAGATTTCCACCAGCTTCTTCTTCCGCAGCTAATAATTCTAATTGAATCTTACCTGGAATATTCATCAAAGCTTTCCAAGTAGGGAAGTACGTTCCTTCACCTGCGACAGCTTTATCGTAGCCGACCCATACAGCGTTTGTATATTGAGAAGTAGATGCGACCATCCATTTATCTTTCATAGCTCCTTGAGGAATACCATATTGTAATCCATCAGAGCCCCAGTCAGTTGTACCAGTTTTTGCGTATACTGGATAAGATCTCGCTAATACTTGCATGTAGTTATAAATACCACAAGTAACGTTGTTTTCCATCAACTGACATACAAGCCAAGCACTACCGGAAGAAAGGACTCTACGATTTTGATTCTTAGGGTAATAAACATCACCATCCGTTGTTTCAATCTTACGGATTGTATGAGGCTCGTTATAAACTCCATAGTTGATCATTGCGGCGTGTGCTCCAGCCAATTCCGCAACAGTTGTTTCAAAGGAGTTACCACCAATTGCGTAAGACATGTGATAGTTTTTATCACTGACGCGTGAGAAGCCTAGATTCTGTAAGTAATCTACAACAGCTTCGCCACCAATTTTAGCGGTGACGTGTTCCAGTGTTAGGATTGCTGGAATGTTGTAGGAGTTCGCTACGGCATCTTTGATCGTTACTTCACCATGGTATTGACCATTTGCGTTTTGTAAGACTCTACCTTCACCAGGGAATGCGATTGGTTTATCCATTAATATTTCATCTAAGGAATAACCTAAATATTCAAATCCCAACGCATAAGATAGGATTGGTTTTACAGAAGAACCTGGTTGTTTATATTGAGAAGTGGCACGATTAAGCAATCTAGCACCACCTTGATAGTTTCTACCACCACCAATACCAACAATTTCACCATTTTGGTTATTCATAGAAACGATTGCAGATTGCATTAAGTCATCTGCGTAGGTGACGCTTGTTTCTCCTCGTTCAATCGCTTCAATCCTTGATTGTATCGTTGTATTTAAAGCAGTATAAATATCCATTCCATATACAACAGGATCTTTACCAGTGAGTGAAACTACTTCTTCAATAACAACATCTACATATTCTGCGTATGCATCATTTTCACTTGTTTCACTTAATTTACTTGCACCAACAAGTTGATCTTCAACATTGATGGATTTCGCTAATTTATATTCTGTTTCATTGATATATCCATGTTGTAACATGAGATATAATACTTCATTTCTTCTTTTTGTTGCGTATTCCAAATAATGATAAGGATTATATTTATTTGGTAAGTTAACAATACCAGCTAATAATGCAGATTCAGAAATACTCATTTCTGAAGCACTTTTACCAAAGTAATACTTTGCGGCCTTTTCAACACCTCTGATACGATCACCAAAGTTTAATTTGTTCATGTAAAGTTCAAAGATTTCTTTTTTAGATAATTGTGTTTCAAGTTCTAATGATAAGGCAATCTGTTGTACTTTATATTCAATTGTTGCTTCTCTTTCTACAGAGTTATCACCATCATCAATGGAAAAATAACTATTTTTAACAAGTTGCATTGTGAATGTGGAACCACCGCCACCATCTCTATGAAGTAAGAACGTTTCTAATGCAGCTTTTGTGAAACGTGGAATATCAAATCCATTGTGTTCAAAGAAACGAGAATCTTCAATGGATAAGAATGCATCAATCAATGAAGTAGGGCATTGATCATATTTGATATTTTCACGATAATATGTACCAATTTCCGTAACGAGATTTCCATCCGCATCATAAATCTTACTAGATTCTTCACTTAATAAATCACTAACATTTAATGTTGGAATACCTTCTAATTTACTTAAGGCATATTTTCCACCAACAACACCTATGATCATATATATACAGAGAACAAATATTAGAAATCCTGTAAAAATACTTTTCGCTTTTTTCTTTCTTAGAATTTTCTTTCTTTTCTTCGCTCTATTGATTTCTTCATCATGATTCGAAGTCTCTAAATGAATAGATTCATGAAAAGAGTCCTTTTCTTGTTCATTATTTTGATTTTGTAATTCATTTTCTTTTTTATCCATGGAAACTCCTTTCAATGAAATAGCCATCAAAAATTATATCAAATTTCAGATGGCTTTGTGTGAACAACTCTTATTTTTTACGGAAGTATTGTAAACAAATCGCACCAAGACCTGTATGCGCTGCAACAGGGGAACATAATTCAATCACTTCTACTTCAGCTTTTGGGAATCTTTCTGTAATTTTACGATACAAAGATTGTGCTTCTGATATGTTGTTGACATGTGCAATCGCAATATACCAATCATCTGATTGATTGATACCATCACTTTCCATTTGATCCATTGCTTTTTCTAATGCCTTACGGAAAGTACGTACTTTTTGTAATGTATCGATTCTACCAGATGTAGATTTATTGATTTGTAATACAGGCGCAATCTTTAATAATTTACCTAGCTTTGCGGCTAAAGGTGTCATTCTTCCACCACGAATCAATTGATCAAGATTTTCTGGAATGACAAGTGTATTACAAGAATCAATGATTTCATTTGTAATCAATTGAATTTCTAGATCATTTACACCTTCTTCATGTGCTTGTTTAATTCTTTTGATCAAATATTCCTGTACGACTGCAGTGACATAAGTATCTACAGTAATGATATTCATATCTAAACTTTGTGCGATCGTTGTCATCGTAGAAATCGTTCCAGACAATCCATTACAGATAGGTACTGCATAAATGAGATCAACACCTTGTTGTTTTAAACTTTCAAAACATTCTTGAATAATTCCTGGGGAAGGTTGAGATGTCTTAAAAGCATGTCCTTCTTTTAATAATGTAATTAAATCTTGTTTGGAAAGATTTTCCATATCCTGATATGTATTATTTTCATCAGAAACTTGTAATGGAACACTTACAATTCCATCTTTTGCCATTTCTGAAATGGACTTACCTGTTCCACTGTCTGTTACATAAGCAATTTTCATATGATATACCTCTGAAAAATTATAATATTAAATTCAAAAACAATAAAGTACTTAAACGCAAACTCCATTGATTTGTAGTACAATATTTGCATGTCTACACATC
>CAVKTV010000038.1:0-13633 GCA_963659075.1 Lachnospiraceae bacterium
ACTTTCAGTTTTAATTTTACGAAAAGAATAGATTTATTCAATGATTTTGCTTAAATTATTATAATGATTAAAAAAGAGGAAACGTTTATGATGTTAATTACACCAGAAAATTATGATCCAGTATTAAGTGTTATGGAAACACAAGAAGCAATTAAATATATTCGTGATACTTTCCAAAGAGAATTTGGAAAAGAAATGAATCTATTAAGAATTTCTGCACCATTGTTTGTCACAAAAGCATCCGGTTTAAATGACAACTTAAATGGTATTGAAAGACCTGTTTGTTTTGATATTCAAGAATTACCAAATCAAACAATCGAAGTTGTTCAATCTTTAGCTAAATGGAAAAGATTTGCGTTAAAAAAATATGGCTTTCAAGAACATGAAGGTCTTTATACGAATATGAACGCAATCAGAAGAGATGAACAAGTAGATAATCTACATTCTGTTTATGTTGATCAATGGGATTGGGAAAAGATCATCACAAAAGAAGAAAGATGTGAAGAAGTATTAGAAGCAACTGTCAGACAAATCTTCAAAGTTATTAAACACATGGAACATGAAGTTTGGTATAAATATCCACAAGCTGTATGTCATTTAGCTGATGATGTTTATTTCATCACTTCACAAGAACTGGAAGATCGTTATCCTGACTTATCTGTAAAAGATAGAGAAAACGCAATCACACGTGAACATAAATGTGTATTCATTAAAAAAATTGGTCATCCATTAAAACGTAGTGGAAGACCACATGATGGTAGAGCACCTGACTATGATGATTGGAACCTAAATGGTGATTTGTTATTTTGGTTACCTGCATTGAATCGTGCATTAGAAATCTCTTCTATGGGTATTCGTGTAGATGAAGATTCTATTGTTTCTCAATGTAAAGATGCACATTGTGAAGGAAGATTATCTTTACCTTATCATCAAATGATTCAAAACAAAGAACTACCTTATACAATTGGTGGTGGCATTGGACAATCTAGACTATGTATGTTGTTATTAAATAAAGCACATGTTGGTGAAGTTCAAGCAAGTATTTGGCCTGATGAAATGGTTGAAGAATGTGAAAAGAAACATATTCATCTATTATGATAAAAAGCCTATGTATTTCTACATAGACTTTCAGTAAGGGGAAAATGCTTACGCAATCTCAATGAATTTCTTTGTTTCTTCTTCTTTCTGTGCTTCTGTTGGCAATTCAATTGTCAACATACCATTGTTGAAGGAAGCATGAATATCAGAATCTTTAATTGCATCTGATACATAGAATGTTCTACTACAAGAACCGTTGTATCTTTCTTGACGAATGACTCTTCCTTTAGCGTCCTTTTCTTCATTGGATTCATTGTGTTCAACAGAAACTGTTAAGTTACCATTGTATAGAGAAATCTTAACATCCTCTTTCTTTACACCAGGAACTTCAATGTCTAGGATATACTTTCCATCCTTTTCATGAATATCAGTTTTTAATAACTGTGTGTTACCCATCATTGGTGCTCTAAACATATCATCAAACATGTCATCAAATAAATTTGCATTTCTACGATCTAAATATCTCATATATTTACCTCTTTTCTAAGACCCTTTCGTCTTACAAGTATTAATATACTCATTTATTTAGCAGAGTCAAGAGTAGAGTGCTAATTTTTTTAAAAATATTTTAAATTATTTTTTGATATCTTTATTTCTAAGCGTATTTTAAAGCATTTTTAGCACTTAGCAGTTTTTGAAAGCAAGTGATAAATCTATCACTCTTTAAGAATATCTTTCTGGTTTATCTTGCACTTTTTCTAGTTTCTTTGCGGCACGTAGTGCGATTGCACGTGGTGTTTGCATAGAATCAAATAGAATGATGATAGCTTCTTCATCATAATCTATCTTTTCTACAGTACCATCTCCAAATACTCTATGTCTTACTCGATCACCTTCTTTAAAAGATAATTCTGAAGCACTTGGAATAAAGCTTCGATTGATACGCTCAATATTATCCAATGCTTTTTGGATGTACTCTGCACTTGGTTGTGTTGTGTAATCTAATAGTGTTGGATCAATATCAAACAAGAATCTAGATGGGAACCTAGAAGTATCTCCTATATTTCTTCCACCTGAATCTGTTAGATATAAACCTTTTTCTGCACGTGTCATTGCGACAAAGGCAAGTCTTCTTTCTTCTTCCATTCCTTCCATTGTACGTATCTTTCTAGATGGAAAGATTCCTTCAACAAGTTGTACTAAAAACACATATGGAAACTGCAATCCTTTTGCGGCATGAATTGTCATCAAGCGAACTCTATCTTGTTTTATCGCAACATCAGCGTTCGTAAATAAAGCGATATGTTTTAGATAAGACAATAGATCTACTTCTTCACCTACTGTTGTTTCCCATTCATAGATAGATTGTTTCAATTCAGCCAGATCATCCAATCTTTCTTGTGAACCTTCTGTTCTTAATAGTTCTTCATAACCAGATTGATCTAATACATCTGTTAACAATTCAGATACCGGCTTTTCATTCATATGATCTGTATAAGAATATATCATTTGTATGAAAGAGGAAGCTTTGGTATTTTTGAATAGTGGTTCTTCTAGATTCTGTCTTAAAGATTCATAGAGCGTTACATGATTTTTATCTGCGTATTCTCTTAGAAACTTCATTCTTTTTTGGCCGAGGTTTCTTTTAGGAACATTCGCAATTCTCATGAAAGATAAATCATCTTTATACGCAATTAAACGAAGATACGATAACGCATCTTTAATTTCCATCCTTTCAAAGAATTGAACACCTGAAGAAATCATGAATGGAATCTTTTCTTTGATAAATTCTTCTTCTATGACACGTGTTACGTAATGTGCACGATAAAGAATCGTAATATCACCATAGCTATTTCCTGCATCTATCAATCTTTGGATTTCTTGGATAATCCACTTTGTTTCTTTTCTTGGATTATCTGCGTGATGAACTAAGACTTTTGGTCCATGTTTTAAAACCGGAACCAAATCTTTTTTCATTCGATTTGTGTTTTTAGAAACCAAAGAATTGGCTACGGATAATATTTCTGGAGTTGAACGATAGTTCTTCATCAACATGATTGTTTTTACACCAGGAAACTTTTTATCAAAGGTTAAAATTGAATTGATACTCGCTCCACGCCATGTATAAATCGTTTGATCTGGATCACCCACAACAAATAGATTTTGATGATATCCACATAGACTTTCCATCAATGCATATTGTGGTGGGTCGATATCTTGAAATTCATCTACCATGATATACTGTAATCTTTTTTGCCACTTTAATTGTATTTGTGGAAATTCTTGAAATATATACAGTGTTAAAAATATTAAATCATTGTAATCTAACGCAAAGCATTTCTTTTGTTGGTATAAGTATCCATAGAATAAAATATCATCTAATTTTGTAGCTTCTAAATATTTTTGATGTAATTCTTCTACTGACATTTGAATGAGATATTTGTAGTAGGTTGGTTCTTCTACACATTTCTTCATTTCAAACATATCTCTTGCGTTAGAGAATGTTTTATCTCTGAGTGTTAGATTTCTTTCTTCATAGATGATTTTCAACATAGCATCTATATCTGCGTTATCTAACACAAGAAATGATTTTGGATATTGTATCGCGTGAGAATCTTCTTGTAGGATTGAAACACAAAAAGAATGGAACGTACAAACATATCCAGTATCATTATCATCTGTTAATTGATGAATTCTTTCTTTCATTTCTGAGGCTGCTTTGTTCGTGAAAGTAACGCATAGAATATTACCTGGTCGTATTCCTAGATCATTTACAAGATAGGCAAAACGATGTGTTAAAGCTCTCGTTTTACCAGAACCCGCTCCAGCAATTACACGAATATATCCTTCTGTTGTTGTGACAGCTTCTATTTGTTCTTCATTCAATCCTTCTAATACATCATCCACCATATTCCATTACCATCTTTGTATATTGTACTGTTTCTTCCCATTGTATTTGTGCGTCAATTGTAGCGATTCCATCATTCTTTTGTACTCCATAAGATCCAAATTGTGCGTGGTTTCCTCCGATAATTACTTCTTCATAAGAATTATCATTTAGATTTGTTAAATTCTTTTCATAGCTTTCTTTGTTCAGAACACCATCATTAGAGCCATATAAAGATAGAATCATAAGATTTGTATCTGATAAATCTTTTGTGCTATACGATGCCATTAATATCAATCCATCAAATTTCTCCAAATGATTTGATATAAAACTTGCGGCACATACACCACCTAATGAATGCCCAGCCATATACCAATGATCAACAACATAATCATCTAATACTTTATCTGCGTTATTTGTGCCTAAAATTGCCAAACGAAACGGCATTCGAACAATCACAAACAATATTCCTTCTTTCGCATATTGTTTTCCTAAAGGTGCATAACTTTCTTCTTCTACTTTCGCTCCTGGGTAAAAGATGATTCCTGTATCATACTTTTCAGGTGCAAAAGAAATATAATCATCTGTTTCTTCTACTGTTATTAATTCTTCATTTGTCAGTTGATTCAAAGCGATAGTATCTGCATGACAACAATCTGAAACATAGATATAACTTCCACCTATCATTCCAACTAACAATCCAATAACAATTGTTATAATAATTCTCTTTTTCTTCATGCATTAATTCTATACAAAAAGTTTAAAAGATAAAATCTTTTACATTGATTAATTGCGTATCCTTTTATCATGTAATCCTTTAATATTGCGTTCTCTCAGTATCCAACAGAAGTAATTATATCGAGATTATAGTATTCTATTAGATGGGATTAAGTCTTTCCTTCGTTAGCTCCATGTTAAGTGGTTGTCGCAAAATTTGCGACAGTTGAATTATCTAATTTTTCAATCAAAGTATTTTTAATATGTTTGCCAACTGTTTTAACATCCCTATAAAATAATTGTGCGATTTGATTTCGATTTTGCCAAACAATTTCATTATCAGGTAATATTGTAACATCTAGTTGTAAACTTCCATTTACAAATTTAATGATGCGTTGATACTGACATCAACTCGCACTAGCACGCATAGTAATCTATCCAAATAATTAAATTCTTTTATTTTATAAATCCACACAAAAAAGGAAATGTGAAAACCTAGAGATTAAAAATCCAACTAAGCTATTCACAGTTCCTTTTTGTTTTAGTCTAAATCAGCACCATTTGATTCACAAACCTTTTTATACCAATAGAAAGAATCTTTTCTTTCTCTATGCATATCACCATTACCATCATTGTCTCTATCTACATAGACAAATCCATAACGTTTCTTCATTTCACCTGTAGAAGCGGATACTAAGTCTGTGCATCCCCACATTGTATAACCCATGAGATCTACACCATCTTCAATTGCTTCTTCCATTGCCTTGATGTGATCTCTCATATAGTCAATACGATAGGAATCATGGATCTTTCCATCTTCACCCTTTTCATCAACTGCACCTAATCCATTTTCAACGATCATGAGTGGAACTTCATATCTTCCATACACTTCATTGAGATAGATTCTTAATCCCATTGGATCGATTTGCCAACCCCAATCACTTGCCTTGAGATATGGATTCTTGATACCTGAGAATAAGTTACCTGCAGTCTTTTGTGTTTCTGGATCAACAGATGCACAAGAGCTCATGTAGTATGAGAAGGAATAGAAATCAACACAGCCTTCTTTGATGATATCTAAATCGCCTTCTTCCATGCGAACTGTTACGTTATGATCTTTGAAGTATCTCTTTGCGTAGTATGGATAATGACCTCTTACTTGTACATCTCCACAGAACCAGTTAGATAGATTCATTCTATCTTGTGCGTCTTTGTTATCTAAAGGATTTGGTGTGAATGGATAAACCATAGAACCCGCAATCATACAACCAATCTGATTATCTGGATTGATTTCATGTCCAATCTTCACTGCTTTTGCGGAAGCTACGAATTGATTGTGTAAAGCTGTAAAACGATCAGAAGCTTCTTCTGGTGTTTCATCTACTTTAAACATTGGTTTATGATCTTCCCCTTGCATACCTAAAGATAGAATTCTACCGAAGGATTGTGCACCACAGTTGATTTCATTAAAAGTGAGCCAATATTTTACTTCATCTTTATATTCAGTAAACAATGTTGTAGCGTACTTCACGAATGCATCAATACATTCTCTACCAACCCAACCATTATATTTTTCACTTAATGCCCATGGCAATTCATAGTGTGAAATTGTAACCAATGGTTCAATACCATATTTCTTACATTCCGCAAATACATTGTGATAGAAATCTAAACCTGCTTGATTTGGTTCAGCGTCTTCTCCTGTTGGATAAATTCTTGCCCAGTTAATGGACATACGATAGCACTTAAATCCCATTTCGCCATACAAGCCAATATCTTCTTTATAATGATGATAGAAGTCCGTTGCCTCATGTGATGGATAATAAACAGAGGAATCAATTTCTTTATCCCATAAACGTGGTTCTGTTACTGTTCCTCCACGAATGTGATCTGGTACAGAGGCACCTTTGCCATCTGCGTCCCATCCACCTTCAAATTGGTTAGCGGCTGTAGCGCCACCCCATAAAAAACCTTTTGGAAATGCCATAATTATTTTCTCCTTTTCACTTTCCTATACAAAAAAGACATTTGCATGTCTTTTTTCTTATACTTTACCGCCTGTAAAAGCTTGTCCATCGTTAAGAACTCTTAACATAAGAACAGAGCCCCAAGGTTGCTTTTTGATTAAGCCCTTTGTGTAGTTAGCTAAATCACCATGAGAACCGTCATCTGTTACTTCAAATTGCATTTCAATTGCAGTTTTCATCTTAACAAATTCATACTTTGGTGATTCTTGTGAAAGTAATAATTCTTTGATTTCATCTTTCTTTAAAGCTGATGAAACATTTACTAATGCCATAGTTGTTTTCTCCTTTTTCACTATGAATGTATTATAACATGTAAGCGCTTGATTGCACGTTAAAAATTTGCGCTTTTGTGGATTTCTCTGAGTCCTTCTACTTTCTCACACAACTCTTTTACTGAACAACTTCCACAATCATTTACCATGACACCTTTTAAGATGTGATCAATGGTATCTGTTATCTTTTTCTTTTCAATACCAATATCTTTTAATTGTTCATAGATTGGTGTTTTTCCTGTAATAAAGATTTCTAAAACATGTTGAATATATGGTAATTGTTTATATGCATGAATGTATGTAGAACCTATATCAGAGAATGTATATTTCTTGACAAAGTCTTTTGAAACTCTTACTTTTTCATTGTTTCCAATTGCGGTGCGTAACATATAACCTTCTGGAGAAACTCTATATTTGGAAAGTTTGATTTTTTCTAAGCATTGATAGAGTTTTTCTCCTTCTAGTTTTTCATCTTTCATAATACAGATTGTAATACGAATAAAATCTGTATCTTCTTGTAGCTCATTTAAGTCTTTTCCAATCAATATGATTTGATCATCTTGAAATACATTTGAAGTTGTTGTGAGTTCATATGACAATGATTCATGAAAGGAACCACCTAATTCAAATGCGGTTTCATTGGTAAAGATCATGTTGTTTTTAATGCTTGGTAAACTATCTTGTTTGATTGATAAACTTCTTTGGTCATGATCTTTGATACAATCTAGTACTGTATGAATTTCTTTATCAAATAATTCCATTATAAGTGTCTATCTCTTTTCACTTTTTCTTGTAGCTTTTGAATTGGACCTTGAAGTGCAGCGGTCAATTTCATATCTAAATTAAAGAAATAGATGGTAAATGTCACCACAAAGAATACCGCAACAACAATCAACGTGATTTTTATGAAATGTAGGATAAACGCAATCATTGTGCCATCCCTTTCTTTCTCGCAAATTCTGCAGCACCTAGAGCGCCGATCAATTGTGGATCAATAGGTAGATCAATCACTTTAAGATTTAGAACTTGTTCAATGGCAACTTTTAAACCATCATTTTTCGCACAACCACCAGTTAAAGTAATCTTATCTGTTGCACCTGCTTTCTTCGCCATGACAAAGCATCTCTTCGCTACTGCTAATTCAATTCCTGCCGCAATCTCATCTGTTGGTTTTCCTTCACCCACTAATGAAATAACTTCACTTTCCGCAAAGACCGTACATTGTGATGTAATTGGAATGATATTCTTTGCCTTTAAAGATAACTTTGAAAAATCAGATAAATCCATTTCAAACGCTCTTGCCATTGCCTCGAAAAATCTGCCTGTTCCTGCTGCACATTTATCATTCATCGCAAAGTTTAATACTGTACCATCAGTATCTACTGCAATACCTTTTACATCTTGTCCACCAATATCTATGATTGCCTTAACATTAGGATCTGCGACATGAACACCCATCGCATGACATGAAATCTCAGATATGTTTTCATCCGCAAATGGAACTTTGTTTCTTCCATATCCTGTTCCAACTAAGTATGTTAGATCTTGTGGACTATTTAAATCTGGAACTTTTTGTACTGCGGTATCTAATGCATCTTGGCAAGAAACAACCGTATTGATTTTAGAACGTATTGTTACATCGGATACCATCTTCCTATTTTCATCTAAGATTACACATTTTGTATATGTACTACCTGAATCACAACCACCAAAATATCTCATATTATTACCATGACCTTTCATCATTTAATACTTCTAAAGAAGCATCTATTGGTTCTTCTCTCATCACTGTACGCATGTACTTATTCACTTGATCACGAATTGCTTGACGATTTGTGATACGAGGATCAAATAAATCATGATTGACCCAAATCAAATGAATCCCTTTTTCTCTTGCTTTTTCTTCAAATAAACCATGCATACCGTCTAATGCTTTACATGCCATATGTTCCCATAGAATAACAACATCCGCATTGAATTCTTCTACGATTTCCCATAGTTCATCTAATAGAACTTTATAACCACCATGTGTTCGATTACGCATGATCATATTTTCTGTTAACCACGCCATATCATAGATTGCTTGTTCACGATTTTCTGGTGTATCCTCTTCCGCAATCATCTTTGTGTTGACCATGGATAACATATCTGTTAGAGATACGATTCCCCAACAATTCTGTAACCAAACTAAGAAGTCAAAATAGAAATGAGATTGTACACCCCAAACAATTGCACGATGTCTTGTTTCTTTACAGACTTTCACTTTATTCTTATACGCTTCTCTAGCAATCTCTGTAATCTTTAAGTCTGCTTTTGCGAATAAATCTACTTTTCCACAAACCGCCATATAGTTCGTTTCTGTATATAAAGCTAAATTACCACCTACAACTTGTGGATATTCTGTCTTATTAATATCTAACCATTCTAAACGAGATCTTGTTGCGATATTCACTCTTTTCGCACATTCAAAATAATAGTTCCAATCCCATTTCTCACCGGTTTTTTCTTCAATGAATTTAATACAATTACGAATTTCTTGTGCTGCGTATTCTTGTACATCTTCTTCTTGGTGACGAAGTGGAGCTGCAAGTTGGAAACAAGGAACACCATCTTCTAATTCCAAACGTTTTGAAATAACACCATTTCCTAACATAGAACCATCACACGTTGTATTACACTGCACTGCACACGCACCTAATACTGGAAAATCATCTGCGATAGATACGCCTGCTTCTGCTTCTGGCATTGGACATACATCACCAGGCAAGCCATATTCTTGTGCGACATCGATATATCTTTCAGCCGCATGTTGATTCAATAAAACAGATACATAAACTGCTGGGGTTTCTCTACTTAATCCTTTTAGTGTTGGAAAGCCCATCATAACTGCAGTCATTTCATTTTCATCCATTAAAACGACTTTATCTGAGAATGCTTTATCATTTCCGATATTACGATCTCCTCTAAATAAAGAATCTAATAACTTCGCAACATCATAAACGATGATATCGAATTCTTCATGTAGAATTCTTAACTGTGGGCCTCGTAATCCTTGCGAAAAACGATCAACCATCATTGGCACAGCTAGATAATTCGACATCCAACGATAGCGAAAGAACGCTTTCACATTTCTTGGTTTTATCACGAATCCAGCTAATTGTTTCATGATATAAAGCCACCTAAAATAATCATATAGCGTATCTTTTAAACCACGCCATTCTCTTCTATTTCTGACTTTTCCATCTGTATAGAAAGAACCAAGTTTATCTTTTCCAACTTCTTTAGCCATTGTTCTTTCCTCCGAGTTTTTTGATTTCAACACTTTCCACAAATGCTTGTACACGTGTTCTGATTTGTCCACTACCACCATTGGCATAAGGTCTATCAATTTGTAAAACTGGATATCCATAATCATCTCTTAATACAACCGTGCCAACCATTCTTTCATAAGCCCAAGGATCACAGAATTTCATTTGTTCGTAAATGATGCCATCTGCCTTATATTCTTTCGCAAGATCTGCGACATATTTTCTTCTTTCTTGAATCTTATCTTGATTCATCATTCTTGCGCATTGACAATGTGTGATGTAATGTCTGCATACCGCAGTCAATGGGTCTTCATTTTCTTTTACTTCAATTGGAACTCTACCAGGAAAACTTCCATAACAATAACGATCCACACAAACATATGCGCCACTTTCTTCAATTGCTTGAATGATGTCTAAATCATCCATTTCAGAGCCAACTACTTCCACTCTGATTTTATATGGATTCTTTTCATCTGGTTTTCTAGTTTTTAATTCTTCTAATGTTTCTTCTAAAATTGGTATGATATCTTCTTTTGGACAACTATAGGTTGACAAACAAAGCACATGAAATTCATGACCGGTGATTGTTGGATTGTCTAATTTTCTAAATTCGCCAATTTTTTGAATTAGTTCACAAACACGATTATGTAATTGGATGGATTTTAGAATTGCGGAATCACTTGTATCAATTCCAAATTTTTCTTTCAATGGATTTAATATATGATTTCTACATTGTAGAACATATAGATTCAATCCATTCTCATCATTCTTCATTGGTATTTCCATATGTTCCATAAAGAAATGATCTTTCTTCATAGTATGTAATAATTCCATGTTTTCCACACAACGATTCAACATCGAACAACCATCTGGTGCTACCAAGCAATCCACAAAATTATATCCACCTTCAATCGCTCTTTCGAGTAACGCTCTTGTATATTCACACAAGAAATTTGTTAGGTAATATGTTCCGATTTCCATAGAACCTGTTCTAGGTGCTCTTAAACGGATAGAAAAAGTTCCTGTCAGATTTAATAATGGTTCTGGTACATTCTCACAAACAGTTGCGATACAAATATTCCCTTTTTCCTGAGAAGCAGATACATATTTATTTTCACTATCTTCTAATAACTTCTCAAGATCATACATGTGTTTTAAGTCTCTCATACAATGATACCCATTTGTTGAAGTGCTTTATATGCACCTTGGTAGATATGAGATTCTTTTGAGATATCCAATATCGATTGCCCTTTCATATCAAATTCTTGAATTTCAGAATCATCTGTAATTGTAGAAAGTAACTTTAATCCTTTTAAATCAATCCCTTCAATCAAAGAAGGATTGGAAATACGATTTAAAATCAAACCTGTTTGATCTGCCATCACAAGTTCTTTTGCGACTTTATCAATTGTATTTACAACATCTAATCCCTTTTTTGATGCATCACTCACATAAACCAAATGATTCACTTTTTCCATAACTCTACGATTGATTTGTTCAATACCTGCTTCCCCATCAATCACAACATAATCAAAATGATCAGAAATCATTGTAATCAAATCTCTAAGATAATCATTCACCGAACAATAACATCCACTAGATTCCGGTCTGCCAATCGCTAGAAATGAAAAGGCATCTGTCTCAACTAATGTATCAAAGATTTCATCTTTCGCTTCATGTAACATCTCTAACGCATCTTCATCTTTTCTTTGATCTGCCAAGGCAATAAATCTTTCACGAATATCATTGATTGTCCCATTCTCTTTAACACCTAAAGCTGTCGCTAAACCAACTGAAGGGTCACCATCAATTGCCAATATTCGCTTGTCAGGATACTTTTCGCATAGTATCTTGACCATTACTGCTGATAAGGAAGTCTTTCCAACACCTCCCTTACCACACAGGGCAATGATTCTATTATTCATAAATTGTCCTCCAAATATTGTTAACTTCATTATACTCTAGAAAACGTTATTTTTTTCACAAAGTTAAGAGGAATTTCTTTTGTTTTCAAAAAAAGTAACAAACTCAATTGAATTTGTTACTTATAGTTTCTTGATTTGTTTATCAATCCACGTAATTCGATGTTGCAATCCACCTACTAACGCATTGATACGATCAGATGACATGTTGGTTACATCTTTATATTTTTCTAATTGTGCTTGATATAAAGGAGCCAAAGTTTCTAATGTATTCCAATCATATAAAGAAGCGGTACTAGAAATGATTTTAAATACATCTTCATATGGTTTTGAAGTATTGTTGAAGAATTTACCAGTTCCATTTTCGAAGTTTGTATTTAAACGATTTCGATTTGCTTGCATGGAATAGCCAGTATCATAGATAGGGGCTACTTTTATCCATCGCAATGTATTTACATCACGTACAATCCCAAAGTTGCGTGTATGTCTATCTTCATTCATCATGAAACAGTCTAGCGCAAACATTTTTGATAATTCTGTTTTTGCGTTTGTAATTCCATTTTGATTTAAGATATTTATAAAGAATTCAAAGTCACTAATATTATTTGGCTTTTTCTCTGTACATAAGATATCATTTGCGGTAACTAGTTCCATATTTTCATCGATGAAATCAATGGATTTAGAAACCAATTGGTTATGTAAGATACCTAATTCATTTACTGCGTGATCAAAACCCAATCGATCGCATATTTCAGAAGCTAACCATTCATTAAATGGTTCTTCTCCACTAATACCTGTACCTGTTTTCGCTAGTTTACGAATACCATCTTCTATGATCCATGCTTTCTTGAGCGCACCATCTGTTGTGCCATCTGGAATTGTTAAAGATTGACTATCAATCTTTAGAGTCTTACTTCTACTTGTATCTAAAGAAGCTTGAGAAAACGCAGAAAATTCAAAATCATTTGTAAAGAAATTAATATCTTTCCATTGAATTGAACTATCTTTTTCTTTAAACCAATATTGATCTGAAAGAGATAATCCATATGATTTATTGATTAGTTCTTTTGATTCATCAATTCCTAGTTGTTCTAATAAATGCATTAGATTTTCTCTCCAAGAAGGAATACCTCGATGTTCAAACCAATCGTTTGTAGCTGTTAATATATTTCCGGATTTTTTATTGTGAAATGCAGTATAAACACGTAATGGAGCGTAATCAATATTATAAATTGTATATATTTCATCAATATGATTAGAATTTGAATTATATTCTATTTCGAATATTGGTGTTGTTTTATTGAATAAAATACAACGCATATCAATTACCTCCTTCTTTATTCAGTATACTATTTTTTCTCTATTTAATTTTTTAAAGTTTGTTCCCTACATGTTTCTAGAATATCCATTACCCAAACAGAATCTTGTAACCAAGATAACATCTTATCTTTTTTTTTTTTTT
>CAVKTV010000039.1:0-13470 GCA_963659075.1 Lachnospiraceae bacterium
CTTATCCTAGACATCTTTACTGCTTGATGCCAACCACAACTATTTTTAGATATTCAATACAAAACAGAGCCTTGCAAGCGAGTATGCTAGCGAGGCTTTTTTACACTTAAAACGGAATATCAAACGACACTAAATGCCACTTTTCCATTGTCTGCAGAAAAGGGCATTATTTTAATTTTTACAAGTAGCGTTGGTTTATTAAGAGGATTTAAAAATGCCAAAAACAAAAACACAATCAATTATTTTTACCGCAATTACTGCATGGATCATGGTCTATATCATGACACTTTATAACACAGTACTAGCTTCTGGATTATTTACGAATACAACATTTATGATTGTACTAAAAACAATGTGGGTGGAATTTATTATCATTGGATTATGTGCATATTTCATTTCTAGTCCAATTGCCAAATCTCTAGCGTTCCGTGTTGTAAAACCAGAGGATCGTTCTATTGCCATTATCTTTGCGATTCAAGTTTTTACAGTCGTATGTCAAGTTGCGATAGCTAGTATCTTAGGTGTTTATCATGGATATGGATTCGATAGTCAATTTATTCCAAATTATTTAATGACTTATTGTAAGAATTTCATTATGGCGATGCCAATTCAATTGTTCATTGCTGGACCAATCGCGAGATTCTTATTTAGACATCTATTTTCGAAGTGATTTGTTTTTTGCCTCTGAAAGAAATATCATATAGCAGGGGTGAAGTATATGATCGTACCAGTTGATAAAAATCTACCGAAAGAACAAATCAATGAAATCGCACAAGATATCGCAGATGCCTTTTATGATTATGAATATAGTGAAGGCGAAAAAGGAATGAAGGGATTCATTACTTCAAGAGAATCTATGTATATCTTTATGAGAGCTGTATTTGAAGCAGCTGTTAGAAGTGGATGTGCTTGGAAATGTGAAAATGGTGAAGGATATTTGATTATGACGGATTCAGAAGGAAATCGAATTACTTTGATCAATGTTATCAAAGAAATGCTTGCGGAAACGGAAGCTTTGGGTGGGTTTCAAAGAGCATTGGAATATTCAAAAGTTTCTTCACAAGATGGTGGATCGATTTCTCAAGAAATCTTAAAGAGAAACGCTAGATATGTATCTGTAGATATTTTAGTTGTTTTAAAAGAATATCAACATCAAGGACATATGCGTGAACTCATGGAATTTGTTTATCAAAGAGCACAAGAATTTGGTATCATGGTTGCTTTGGAAACTGATGATATTATCAAGGCGAAGAAGTATGAGCATTTAGGTATGATCTTATATCGAACAAGAAATTGTGGGCCTGGATATCATGTTTATGATATGGTTCGATAATGTGGCGTAATATTAGATAATATGAGTACTTATTATAGAAAAATAAATGCTTGTGAATTATAAAAAAATTATCACAACAAAACTCTTTATTTTCTAAAAGAAAGTACTAAAATAGGTAAGGCATGAAAAATGCTAAAGAGGTATTTATATGGAAATGGATGCTATCTTACAGTTGATTGAGACAGACGAAAAAACGCGTGAAGAAATTCAAGCGTTATACGCAAAAAGAACACAAATCAAGCAATCTGTAGAAGAAGAAAAGAAGAAGATTTCTGATGAAATGTGGGCAGAAGTTCATTCCAAAGTTGATGAAACAAAGAAAGAATTAGATGCCAAAATCGAAATCGATCAAAAAGAAAATCAAAGCGTTTATGAGAAAAACGTACAGCGATTAACAGAAATGTTTAATGCAAACAAAGATGCATGGAAAAAAGAATTGGTTGATCGTGTCATCAAGGTAGATGCGTGAGGTAAAAATATGAGCTCGGATTTAGCGTTAACAACTAAAGCAAGAGCGATGTTCGGTAAACGTTTATCAGCAAATGAATATGAAACGTTACTTCAGAAAAAATCAGTTTCTGAAGTCGCAACATATTTAAAAAATGAAACATATTATTCCTCTTCTTTATCTGGAATCAATGAAAAGGCGATTCATCGTGAACAATTAGAAGCTTTATTAAGAATGGATATTTTCTATCGCTTAGAAAAGCTAGAAAGATATGGTGGAGAAGAAGACAAAGGATGTATTTATGCATTTGTAATGCGTTCTGAAATACGATTGTTATTAACAAGTGTTCGATACATTGTTTCACAAGATGAAGAAATTCGTGCAGGATTGATTTCTGCCTTACCAATCTTTGCGGAAAAATATTTTTCATTCAATATTAAAGAGTTACCGAATGTTGTGACATTTGCGGAATTATTAAATGTTATCAAGGGTACATCGTATGAAAAGATCATTTATAAATATCAATCAATGAATTTGGAAGAAATTGATTATATTGCCTTAGAACATGATCTAGAAGTTGATTTATATGAAAATATGATGAAACTGAAAGAGAAATATAAAGGAAAAGAAACAAGTGAAATTGTTGATCAAATTATTTTCTCTAAAGCAGAAATGATCAATTTATCCGCAATCTATCGTTTGAAGAAATATTTCCATGAATCAAATGACGCAATTAATAAATTCATGCTTCCATATCAATGTTTCTTTAGTAGAAAAGAATTGGAAGACATGATTGATCATTGTGATGCAAATGAAGTATTAGAACGTGTTGCGAAGAAATATCATCGATATACGCGTGATTTAAGGTTTACAAGTATTGAACAATACATGCAAATGATTCAATTTAATATGAATCATCATGTAATTGAATATTATCAAGATGCATCTGTTGTACTATTGAGTTATTTATTGTTAGGACAAACAGAGATTCAGAATTTAATCAATATTATTGAGGGAATTCGATATCAAATTGCACCTGATCGCATACGTGCGTTATTAGTATATTAGAAAAGGGGTGGATGCATGGCAATTGTAAAAATGAAATATGTCAGTGTAGCTACAAGTGAAGAAAACATCGAGACGATGGTCTTGGATGGAATACATTCTGGTTTGTTACATGCTGTACATGCTGCAGATGTCATTAATGAAGATAATCATGGACATTTAATCAATGACGAAAATCCATATAGTGGATATCTTCAAACATTGCAGAACTTTGCACACAATGTCAATTACACGTTGCAAGCAAATGAAGAGCCAAAGAAACATTATACAAATGAAGAAATTGATTCTTTTATTGAAACATTAAATAAAACATTTGGATTAGAAACAGACGCAAATACTGTTCTATTAACTCCAGATGATGAAAAGGCATTAAGTGCATTAGGTGAATGCGGATTTGAAAGAATGCATGCTTGTCAATATTTGAACTTTGGATTTGGTAGATTACCAAGAGAATCCTTCAAGAAGTTAAGTATGTATCAAGATGAGATCTTTGTTCATCATCATGTTCATGAAAATGAACAATACATTTGGATGTTATATGTTACAAGTGATTCTTATGTAGATAAAGTTCGTAAGATCTTTAAAGATCTTTATTTTGAACCAATTGATATTCCAATGATCGATGTAAAGAAACAATTGGAAAATTATAAAGAACAAATTGATGATATCTATGCATTCTGCTATGAAGAAAATAGAATTCATGAATTATATCCTTATGTAGCAGAAATTGATAAAAAATATCAATTGAATGGATTTGTAAAAGCAGATGAAGTAGAAAATTATAAGAAGATTTTTGAAAATGTTTCTGTTGAATTCACAATAAAAGATCCAGAAGAAGTACCTGAATTAGAATGTCCAACATTATTAAAGAATAATTGGTTCACAAGACCATTTGAATTATTCTTAGGTATGTATGGTGTTCCAAAATATACAGACTTTGATCCAACGGGTTTTATGGCAGTGACATATTGTTTATTGTTTGGAATCATGTTTGGTGATCTAGGACAAGGATTGGTACTCTTTATTATTGGATTAGTATTTGCGAAGAAGGGCCAGTTATTTGGAATCATTAATCGTTGTGGTATTACATCAATGATATTTGGTTTCTTATTTGGATCTGTATTTGGATATGAAGATGCTTTGAATCCAATTCATCAATCATTATTTGGTGTAAGAGAGAAGTTATTTGATGTCATGGATCAAAATAGTACGATGGTGTTATTGATTGGTGCAATTGCGATTGGTGCAGTGCTCATTCTCATCACACAATGCATGAACATCGTCAATCGATTCAAACATCAACAATTGGGTGAGGCTTTATTCTCACAAAATGGTATTGCGGGACTTGTATTCTATGGAAGTATCGTATTCGCAATCGTTGCGACAATGTTATTACAGTGGAATGTATTAAATCCTGTATATATCGTTATATTCTTTGTATTACCAGTCATCAGCTTTGTTATGAAAGAACCTCTATCAAATGCTGTTGAACACAAAACAGTAAAACCAAAAGAAGGATGGGGAGGATACATTACACAATCTATCTTTGAGTTGATTGATGTATTACTTACATTCGTTACAAACTCTATGTCTTATTTAAGAGTTGGTGGCTTCGTATTGAGCCATGCTGGTATGATGCTTGTTGTTATGACACTTGTTGAAATGACAGGTAGTGCTGGAATTGCGGTAGTGATCTTCGGAAATGTATTTGTTATGGTATTAGAAGGTCTTATCGTTGGTATTCAGACATTACGTCTTGAATATTATGAAATGTTCTCTAGATATTATGATGCTGGAGGCATTCAGTTTAATGCTTTATCTGCAGATGCAGAGTAATCAATAGAAAGAAAATAAAAATCTAAAGGAGAAAAAGAAAATGTTAAACGCTATTGAAATGTTATTACCATTGATTGCAGTGATTCTCATTGTAGGTCCACTCGCTTTAATTTGTTCCGGAAAAATGAATGTGAAGAATGCTAGAAGTAGAATGCTTGCTCAAGTAGCTATCTTCTGTGGTGTATTTGCGGTTATGGTTTTATTCCAAGCAAATCAATTCACAGCTCTTGCTGAAGAAACAACAGTTGTTGCTGACTCTTCTAGAGGTCTAGGCTTTATCGCTGCTGCTATTGCCGTAGGTTGTTCTTGTATCGGTGCTGGTTGGGCCGTTGCGAAAGCTGCTCCAGCTGCATTAGGTGCTGTTAGTGAAAATCCTGATAACTTTGGTCGTGCTATTATCTTCGTTGCCTTAGGTGAAGGTGTTGCCATCTATGGTTTGTTGATTTCTATCTTGATTCTAAACAATCTTTAATCTATGAGAAGCTACGTCATCAGCGACAATACCGATACAGTTATGGGCATGCGCCTAGCTGGTATCGAAGGTGAGGTCATCAAAGGACGTGACAATATTCTTCATCGTCTGGATGAATTGATCCATACAGAAGATATTGCCATTATTCTGATGACTACAAAAACGATTGAAGAAGTAAGTGACATCGTATCTCAATATAAAATGTCTTTAGCGAAACCATTGATTGTAGAAATTCCAGATCGTCATGGTTCTGGTAATATTGGTGAAGCTATAAACAAATATATTTCTGAAGCAATCGGTGTTAAACTGTGAGGAGAATATAGATGGAAGACTATGAAGGTAAATTACTAGAAGAGATTGCGAATGATGTTAAAAGTAATGCAAAACTAGTTGGAGATGTTGTTAATCAAGAAACAGATGCATTATTGAATGATCAAATCAGTTTCTATAAAGAAGGTCTTAAAAAAGAAACTGAAACGTATCTTGAAGGTGAACTTAAGGAAATTCGTTTATATGCAGCTACAAAATCTTCTCATGATAAATTTGATACGAAAAGAAAACTATTAGAACTTCGTGGGAATTTTGTGAATGAGTTAAAACAAGAAGTCATTGATGAATTGAAGAAATTCACTAAGACTGATGCATATAAAGATTATTTATTAAACAATTTGAAGAAGATCAACAAAAGTGAAAATGGTTACTTTGTTGTTCGTGAAAATGATATGGATTTTATGAAAGAATTGTGTCAACAATTATCTTTTGATCAAAAGATCCAACAGGGTTATTTCGCAATTGGTGGATTCCGCTATGTGGATGAAGTGAACCGTTTTGAGTATAGTTGTGCATTAGATGAAAAGTTGAATGAACAATTTGCTTGGTTTAGAAATAATTCTGGATTTAAAGTAGTAGAAAGTGAGGATGAATAATGAGCGATACCGTATATTCAATTAATGGCCCGGTCATTACCGTCCGTAATACAAAGTCATTTGCGATGCGTGAAATGACTTATGTTGGTAAGAAACACTTATTAGGTGAAGTTATTAAGATCAATGATGAATGTACAACAATTCAGGTATATGAATCTACAACAGGATTAAGACCTGGAGAAGAAGTGGTTGGAACTGGTTCATTATTGAATGCAACTTTAGGTCCTGGTCTTTTAAAAAATATTTATGATGGTATTGAAAGACCTTTACAGAAAATTGAAGAAATTGAAGGTGCTTTTATTTCTGAAGGATCTCAAGTAGATGCAATTGATAAAAGTAAGAAGTGGGACGTTACTGTTTTGATTCATGAAGGTGATGTTGTAAAAGAAGGACAAATCTTTGCGACATGCCAAGAAACAAGTGTTATTGAACATCGTTCCATGATTCCAAATGGTATCAATGGTGTAGCGAAGAATGTAAAAGGAAATGGTCAATATACTGTTGATGATGTATTGGCAGTGATTGAAGATCCTGAAACAGGAAAACAAACAGAAATCACTTTAGTACAAAAATGGCCTGTTCGTATTCCTAGACCAATCAAAGCTAGAAAACCATTATCGATTCCATTAATTACAGGACAAAGAGTCTTGGATACAATGTTTCCTATCGCTAAGGGTGGTTCTGCAGCTTTACCTGGTGGATTTGGTGCAGGTAAAACAATGTTACAACATTCCATTGCGAAGTTCTGTGATGCGGACATCATTATCTATGTAGGTTGTGGTGAACGTGGAAATGAAATGACACAAGTATTGGAAGAATTCTCTGAATTAAAGGATCCAAAAACAGGTAATTCATTATTAGATAGAACTGTATTGATTGCCAATACATCTAATATGCCAGTTGCTGCACGTGAAGCTTCTATCTATACAGGTGTAACGATTGCGGAATACTATCGTGATATGGGGTATCATGTAGCTTTGATGGCTGACTCTACTTCTCGTTGGGCAGAAGCTTTAAGAGAGTTATCTGGTCGTTTGGAAGAAATGCCTGCTGAAGAAGGTTTCCCAGCTTATTTGCCTAGTAGAATTGCACAGTTCTATGAACGTGCAGGTTATGTTGATACATTGAGTGATAAACAAGGTTCTGTTACATTAATTGGTGCAGTATCTCCACAGGGTGGTGACTTCTCTGAGCCAGTTACACAGAATACACGTCGTTTCGTTAGATGTTTCTGGGCGCTAGATAAAGCATTAGCTTATGCTAGACACTATGCTGCTATCAACTGGAATCAGTCAACAAGTGAATATGTAGATGATTTATCTCATTGGTATGCTGAAAACATCAATCGTTCTTTCATCACATTACGTGGTGAACTTCAAGAAATTCTTCATGAAGAAGATTCTTTATTAGAAGTTGTTAAATTGATTGGTTCTGATGTATTACCAGAAGATCAAAAATTGTTATTAGAAATTGCTCGTGTTGTTAGAGTTGGATACTTACAACAGAATGCATTCCATCCAGATGATATGTCTGTTCCTATGGAAAAACAATTTAAGATGATGAAAGTCATTGATTATTTGTATCGAGCTTGTAAAGCTAAAGTTGAAAAACATATTCCTGTTTCATTGATTACAAAAACTGGTATCTTTGAAACAGTAATCAAAATGAAATATGATGTGCCAAATGATAATATCGATTTGTTGGATGCATATCCTGAGAAAATCGATGAGGCATTGAATACGATTTTATAAGGAGGGCAAAGTATGAGTGTTCAATTATTAGGATTGGATGAAATCCAAGGTTCTCTTGTTGCCCTAGATCATGTTCAGAACGTTTCTAATGAAGAAATGGTTGAAATTGAATTGAGTGATGGTACTACAAGAAGTGGAAGAGTTGTTTCTATTTCTGGTGAAAAGGCAATCATTCAGGTATTCCAAGGAACAGAAGGAATTTCTTTAGCGAATACAAAAACAAAATTATTGGGTCATCCAATGGAATTAGGTCTTTCTAAAGAAATCTTAGGAAGAACATTCAATGGTACAGGTGAACCAATTGATGGACTTGGAGAAATCTACGTGGATAAGTTTGAAGATGTTAATGGAAAACCATTGAATCCTTATTCAAGACAATATCCAAGAAACTATATTCAAACAGGTATTTCCGCAATTGATGGATTAAATACATTGATTCGTGGTCAAAAGCTTCCTATCTTTTCAGGAAGTGGTCTACCACATGATCAATTAGCGATCCAAATTGTTAAACAAGCAAAGTTAACGGGGGAAGATGCTGAAAACTTCTGTATCGTTTTTGGTGCAATGGGTGTTAAAAATGATGTTGCGGATATGTTTAGAAGATCATTTGAAGAAACAGGCGTAATGGAAAAGGTCGTTATGTTTGTTAACCTCGCAGATGATCCTATTGTTGAAAGAATGTTGACACCTAGATGTGCATTAACTGCTGCAGAATATCTTGCATATGACTGTGGTATGAATGTATTAGTAATCTTGACAGATATGACTTCTTATTGTGAAGCTGTACGTGAATTCTCATCTAGTAAAGGTGAAATTCCTTCACGTAAAGGTTATCCAGGATACTTATATTCTGATTTAGCTTGTTTATATGAACGTGCAGGTATCATTAAGGGTGGTAAGGGTTCTGTTACTCAGATTCCTATCTTAACAATGCCAAACGATGATATTACACATCCAGTACCAGACTTAACTGGATATATTACAGAAGGACAAATCGTATTGGACCGTGATTTATTCTTGAATAATATCACTCCTCCAATTGGTGTATTATCTTCTTTATCTCGTTTGATGAAGGATGGTATTGGTGAAGGTTATACTAGAAAAGACCATCAAGATATTTCTAACCAATTATTTGCATCTTACGCAAAAGTACAAGATGCGAGAAGCTTAGCTTCTGTTATTGGTGAAGATGAATTATCTGATATTGATAAAAAACATATGGAGTTTGGACGCTTGTTTGAATCCGTATTTATTGGACAGAGTTTTAATGTGAATCGTTCTATGGAAGAAACATTGAATCTTGGTTGGGCATTATTGTCAACATTACCTGTTGAAGCATTAGATCGTTTAGATGACGAATTGATTAAACAAAATTATGATCCTGAACATGCGATGGCTACAATCAATATGATCGCTAAAGAAAAGGGAGAAAACTAATATGGCTATGCAGGTTGCCGCAACAAAAGGTAATCTCATCCGTATGAAAAGAGCTCTCGCTCTCGCAAATTCTGGTTATGATCTAATGGATCGAAAAAGAAATATCTTAGTAAGTGAAATGATGCAATTGGTTGATAAAGTAAAATTACTTCGTCAAGAAATTACACAAGCTTACTCTACGGGTTATTATCTTTTACAACAAGCAAACATCTATTCAGGTGTTATACAAAGAATTGCTTCTGAGATTCCAGTTGAAAATGAAATAGAATTGACATATCGCTCTGTTATGGGGGTAGAAGTACCTAATATTATCTATCATCCAAAACAACAAGTTGAACTAGCGTATGGTTTAGAAGAATCAAACTCTAAAATTGATGAAGCGTATCTTCAATTTCAAAAGGTTAAAGAACTAACAATGGTTCTTGCGGAAGTAGATAACGCTGTATATCGTTTAGCCAATGCAATTAGTAAAACACAGAAACGTGCAAATGCATTAAAGAATGTCGTGATTCCTAGATATACAAGTACAATTCGTTTTATTAATGATTCTCTTGATGAAAAAGAACGTGAAGAATTCTCGCGCATGAAAGTTATCAAGGCGAACAAAGAAGCACAAGCGTAAAGAGGTGAAGAACCTCTTTTCTTTGTGGTAAAATTGATGTCGGAGGATGCGTGATGAAACAAGAAAGAATATTTCCAAAAATAAGCGTTACAAAAAAACAAGAAAATACAATCAAACAAGGACATCCTTGGGTCTATGCAGATGAAATCATTGAATCTGATGAAATACTAGAGAATGGATCTATTGTTGATGTATTTGGAAAAAGAATGAATTATTTAGGTTCTGGTTTTTATAGTGAAAATTCAAAAATCAGAGTTCGTATATTAGGAAATAATGCGAATGAGAATTATGATGATGCTTTCTTTTGTAGAAAAGTAAAATACGCAATTGATTATCGATTTGTTGTGATGCCTGATGATATTAAAGCATGTAGATTGATTCATGGGGAATCAGATGGTTTACCTGGTCTAACAGTCGATCGTTATAATAATATATTGGTTTGCCAAGTTGAATCTTTTGGCACTGAAAGACACAAAGATGTGATTTATCAAGCATTGTTAGATTACTTAAAGGAAAAGGGACAAATTATAGATGGTATTTATGAAAGAAACGAAGGAGAACTTCGTAAAAAAGAAGGTTTAAAACAATACAAAGGATGGTATGGAGAAAAGCATCCAGAATGTTGTATTACGAAAATCGTAGAGAATGAAATTATCTATGAAGTTGATGTTGAAAATGGACAGAAAACAGGTTTCTTTTTGGATCAAAAATATAATCGTAAACAAGTCGCAAAACTTTCAAAAGGGATGCGCGTATTAGACTGTTGTACGCATACTGGTTCATTTGCATTGAATGCCGCAAAAGGTGGTGCACAATCTGTTCTAGCGATGGATATTTCAGAGTCTGCATTAGAAATGGCAAAAAAGAACGCTGCAGAAAATCATTTGAATCTATCATTTCGACAAGGGGATGTATTTGAAGTTTTAGTTGATTTAAAGAAAGAACACGCTAAATTTGATTTTATTATTTTAGATCCACCAGCATTTACAAAATCTCGTAAAACATTTCATAACGCAAGAAAAGGATATCGAGAAATCAATGCGGATGCGATGCGTTTATTGCCTAGAGGAGGTTTTCTAGCAACTGCTTCTTGTTCACACTTCATGCCAAAAGAAGAATTTGAAAAGATGTTAGTGGATGCTGCGAATGATGCAGGTGTTTCCATTCGTATCATTGAACAAAGAGGGGCTGCTTATGATCATCCAGTTAATCCTGCAATCAAAGAAACAGAATATTTAAAATTTTTCTTATTACAAGTCATTTAAGCTAGATTATTTCTAGCTTTTTTTATGCATGCAAAAAGGGCTAAAATATGCTAAAATAAAGGCGGAAATGAGGTGAGACACATGTATAAGATCAATGATGTAGTAGTATATAAAAGAGATGTTTGTAGAGTTGTTGGAAAAGAAAAAAGTGGTTTTACAGGCGAAAAATGTTATGTATTAGTTCCTTATAGTAATACGGATGGTTCTACAAGAATGCAAGTACCTGTGTCTAATAAGGCCGGTCATTTAAGAGATTTAATTACAAAAGAAGAAATTGAAGATTTGATTCAAGAAACACCAAATATTGGAATGTTAGAAAATAAATCTGCGAATATGAAAAGCCAATACGCAAATTTATTAAAAACAGATCAAATTGCAGATTTAGTATGTATTATTAAAACTTCTTGTGAAAGAAATCGTATTCGTATGGAACAACATAAGAAGGCTGCTTCTGTAGATGATGAATATTTACGTATTGCCGAAAAATATTTATATGAAGAGTTATCTGTATCTTTAGGGATGAGTTTTGAAGATGCGAAATCTTATTTCTTAGGAGAAGTGAATAAAATTAGCGTTGACTAACCGATATGTGCCATAGTTTAATGTTAAGGCACGTGAGGGAGTAGCTAGCTCCTTGAGTAACAAGTCAACATACTGGTAGATTTACCTGGCTTGTTTTAAAAAGCGAGACTCATGTATGACTTTTTAGTTATGCATGAATCTGTTAAATACGATATTAACCGGTCATTGCATGGCCGGTATTTTTTCGGAGGTATAAAGATGTGGGATGTTTTGTTTTTTGTGAATAGTGCAGCATTAGGTGTTGGACTAGCGATGGATGCTTTTTCAGTTTCTATGGCAAATGGTTTGAACGAAGTAAGCATGAAAAAAAATAGAATGTTTTTAATTGCTGGAACATTTGCATTTTTTCAGTTTGCGATGCCAATGATTGGTTGGATCTGCGTTCATACAATCGTTGAATATTTTAATTCTTTCCAAGCTTTTATTCCTTGGATTGCATTGATTCTTTTACTATTTATTGGTGGAAATATGTTAAAAGAAGGATTTGATCAAGATGAAGAAGAGGAAGAAAAGAAAGTTGGAAAAGGTACTTTACTTGTACAAGGCATCGCAACTTCTATTGATGCGTTATCTGTTGGTTTTACAATCGCAGAATATGATCTAACAATGGCATTAGTTGCATCTGTGATTATCGCAATCGTTACATTTGTGATTTGTTGGTGTGGTTTAGAAATTGGAAAGAAATTTGGTACAAAGTTATCTAATAAAGCATCTATCTTAGGTGGTGTAATCTTAATTTTGATTGGTATTGAAATCTTTGTGAAGGGTGTATTCTAATTTTGGTATATTATTTCATTAATTGTTTTGTATAATTCTTTTGGAGGTATTCTATGTATAAAATAATCGTTTGTGATTTAGATGAAACTTTGATTAGTCGTGATCGTACAATTTCAAAAGAAAATATTGACGCAATAAAAAAGGTAACAGAATTAGGTGTGAAATTTGTTCCTTGTACAGGCAGAGGATATAACTCTGTACATGATACAACGAAACAATTAGGTTTATATGATAAAGAAAATCAATATGTGATTTCTTATAATGGTGGAGCTATTACTGAAAACAAAGATGAAAAAGTATTATATTTTCAAGGAATTACTTTTGAAGAAGCAGAAGCTTTGTATAAAAAAGGATTGGGATATGAACATCTTTGTTTACATGTTTATACACCAGACCAAGTTTGGGTAAGAAACTTCTATCCAGAAGAAGTTGAATATTTAGCGAATAGACAACCATGTACTGAAATCTTTTCAGATGATATTGATTTCTTGAAAGATAAAGAAATCGTAAAAGCAATCTATATGAATACAGATTACGAGTATTTAAAAAGAATTGAATCTGAAATAAAAGATCTTACAGGTAATATGGATGTATCTTTTTCTTCTAATCGTTATATGGAATTTAATCGTAAAGGTGTTTCTAAAGGGAATGGTTTAAAACGATTATGTGAAATATTAGATGTTGATATCAAAGATACAATTGCGATTGGTGATAATTATAATGATCTTTCTATGATCAAAGAAGCTGGTATTGGTATTGGAGTAAAGAATACAGTAGAAGCAATGAAGAAAGATTGTGATTATATTACCGAAAATGATTGTGATCATAACGCAATCGCAGAAGTGATTAATAAATTCATTTTGAAATTATAAGTAAGAACAAAAGTAGTCAATTGACTACTTTCAGTCTGTTGACAAAGTGGTATCCCATTTAATGGATATCACTTTTTTTGTCAA
>CAVKTV010000040.1:0-13342 GCA_963659075.1 Lachnospiraceae bacterium
GGTATTTGAAGCGGAAGGATGATGGATTCATTTTTCTTGATAAAAACTTTATCAAATTGAATCAATTCATGTTTACTTCTAACGATCTTGCTATGAGGAACAGACATATAAACTTGTATGATTTCTTTTGCGTCGTATTCCCCAATATTTTTAACTGTAATACTTCCGATAAGATTTTGATCTTTTAATTCAATTTGAAAATGAGAGTATTCAAATTTCGAATAACTTAAACCATCACCAAAATCATATTCTGTCGGAATATCAAATGTATCATAATAACGATATCCACTAAAGATTGTTTCTCGATATTGTGTTTCATACGTATCATTTGAAAACCAGTTGTATGATGGAACATCTGTTTCTTTACATGGCCAGGTTTCAGCTAATTTCCCACATGGAATAGAGTTTCCATATAAGATAGATTTTGTTGCTTGTCCACTTCTAGAACCAGCTAAATACGTTAATACAATCGCTTGTACATCATTTTTAAATGGTAATAAAACGGGTGCACCTGTTTGTATCACAACAATGATATTAGAATTCACTTGTTTTATTTTTTGAATGATATCGATTTGATTCTTTGGTAGAGATAATGTTTTACGATCTGTCCCTTCGATTTCTTTTCCCTCTGGTAGACCAACAACCACAATGATCTTGTTATAATTTCTTGCCTGCAGAATTACTTCTTTACACAAAGCATCATCCACATCTTCTTTCTTTAAATGGTAGCCTTGTACGTAATTTAGATTTCTTGTTTCTTTCTTCATGGAAGAATAGAGATTATCAATACTACTACTTGTTACACCTGAACTACCTGCTCCTTGAAAGCGAGGGAATTTGGATAGTGGTCCTACAAGTAATATTGATTTCTCTTTTTTTAATGGAAGAATTTGATTTTCATTCTTTAATAAAACAATGGATTCTTCTGCAGCTTTTTGTGCGAAATCAAGATGCGTTTGTCTATCAAATGATTGTGATTGATAGTTACCACATTGACTGGCTAATTTTCTTAAATATCGATTGGATTGATGTAATATAGATTCATTTAATACTTTCTTTTGAATTGCGTTACAAATGAGTTTATCTGCGCCAATATTTCCACCAGGCATTTCTAGATTAAGCCCTGATTTTAAAGAAGAAATTGGATCATACACAGCACCCCAATCAGAAATAAAAACACCATCAAATCCCCAACTTCTCGCTTCGTTCATCAATGATTGATGTTCTGTACAGTGGATTCCATTGAGCTTGTTATAAGCATTCATGATTGTCCAAGGATGCGATTGTCTAACTGCTATTTCAAATTGTTTGAGATAAAGTTCATGAAGTGTTCTTTCATCAATTACACTATCATAAACCATTCTCCCTTGTTCCCTACAATTCGTAGCGAAATGTTTTAAAGAAACACCAATTCCTTTTTCTTGTACGCCATTGATATAACCTGTCGCAAGTTCTCCACTTAATATAGGATCTTCTGAAAAATATTCGAAGTTTCTTCCACCTAGTGGACTTCTTTTATGATTGATTCCAGGTCCTAAAAGAATATCCGTATTTGTTTGAATACATTCTTCCGCTAGAATATTTCCATATTCTTTTAATAATTCTCTATCAAAAGAACAACCAATCAATGATTCTGTTGGATAACCAATAGATGGTTTTGCCTGCGGAAAGCCTAAAGAATCATCTACTTCTATACGAATTCCATTTGGTCCATCATGCATTGTAATCTCTTTTCCATCAATGGCATTAGAATGCCATTTATCTTTTCCTTGAAATAACAATGCTTCTTTCTGTAATGATTTTTTCATACGATCTTACTCATGTTTCCAATCATCTTTAAAATCATTTGATTAAATACTTCACTATTTTCTTCTGAAATATCTTCAAACACGATTTCTTCTAAATCGTTGATTGCTTCTCTGATTTCTTTATGAATTGGTTCTGCCTTTTCTTCTAAAATAACATATGTTTTTCCATCATTTGCGTTTATAGAAACCAATCTTTTTAGATTTAATTTTGTGATAATAACAGATACATTCCATGAAGGAATCCCTGTAAAATCAGCTATCTCATCTACTGTATTTTGATTCTCTGCATCAATCAAGGCAGCCAAAACTTTCATTTCATTCAAAGATAATTCATGTTGTGTCGCAATCGTGTTTAATTTTTGATCAAATGCTTTATTCAAATAGTACGCAAAAGCAAGCATTGAATCTTTACTTGTCGTGTATTTCGCTTTCACTCTTTCTTTTCCTAATTTTTTGACTCCAGGTAATACACCAATTGCGAATTCATCTCTTGCGCCATCAATCAAAAAGCTCGCAATCTGAATACGATCTTTTCGATATTCTTTTTCATCCAAAACATTTTTATAAAAATCATTATAGTAAGTAAAAACATTCGTTTTCATTTGGTATAGTTTTGAAATGGACATTCCTTGAGAAACCAAAGATCCTTCTGTTTTAACATAATAATAAACAGGAGCTTTTAAAGGAATAATTGTATTTACATGTAATAAATATTCCAAATTAAAGATAAAATCTTCTGCGAACTTCACATTCTCATCCATCTTTAATTCATACTTCTTAAATATTTCAGCTTTATATAACTTATTCCATAAAACGCCATAATAATAGTCTGCTGGTGTAACCATCATTAATTGTGCATATTCTTGTAAGGATAATGGTTGATTTGATTCAATACTGCCTTGTAAGGCAACATTGTCTCCTACGACACGATAAAAATAACCTACTGCTAAGTCCGCTTTGTTCTCTTCCATTGTACGAACTAACAATTTTGTAGAATCTGTAGGAATCCAATCATCTGCATCTAAGAATTGAACATATTCTCCTTTTATTGCTTCGATTGCGGTATTTCTAGCACGAGAAACACCACCATTTTCTTTATGAATGACTACAAGTCTTTCATCTTCTTTGGCAATACGATCTAATATCTCACCTGTTGAATCTTTTGATCCATCATCTACAACAATACACTCTAAATCCTTATATTCTTGATTCAAAATGCTTCTAACACATCTTTCAATTGCTTTTTCTGCATTATACGCTGGTACAATTACACTTACTTTTGGCATACCTTTCACCTGTTCTTTCTAATAACCATTCTATCATCAAGAGGACAATTGATAGAAATAGAAATCACAAAACAGAACTATATATACAGGCAGGTAATGAATGCCATTTTCCCACTCATCACGCAAATCCCCGTTCGTCCTCTTTTCTTTCGAATAAAAAGAGTCAGATTTCATTCTTCCGACTCATTGTTTGTATGATTCTCTTCCACTTCTTTTGGCTTACTAGAGATATATGGAACTACACCAATTCCTAGACCTAATATCAATGAGAACACATGATAATAGTTTTGTGTACAACAATAGATAAATAGCGCTACAACAAGTGCTACATCAACAATCATCTTGATATATAGACTCATTGGTTTTGTTTCTTTTGTTTTATATTCACAAATAAACGCTTCCATAAAGAATCCTAATAGAATTCCAGCTAACATAATAAATACAAAAATCATCTTTTATCTCCTACTTCTTTGTATACGTTACCCATTCATCACTTCCCGCAACCCATTGGTTTTCACCAATTCGATACCATGTATATCCATCGGCTTCTTTTGTTTCAAATACTTCATATGTTTCTCCACTTGTCGCAGTGCCATTGGTTTCATTTTTTGTTCCTGCACCTTTTCGAATATTCAATGAAGAAACATTCACTTTTAAGGTTCCAATGATATTAGAATTGGACTGTTCCGGTTCATTTGTTGCATCTGGTTCAACTGATGCATCACTTTCATTCAGTGAGAAAATAGAATCTGTTAACTTTCCATTTTTACTTGCGGATAAATTAATCACGCCAGCTTTGCCGTCTTTAATGACCCAAGCTTTTCCTTGATATAAAGAAGAGGCTGAATCGAAGATGAAATCTGTTACTTCTTCTCCAGATTCATTGACATATGCCCATTTCCCCTCTGTATTCTTCACTGGGCAATATCCATCTTCAAAGTATCCAACATCACTATATAAGTAATCTGTAATTGTTTTCCCATCACTTGCATGAACAAGTGCTATCTTTTTACTATCATCATCTTTTTGATAAGCAGGATAGTATCCATTCACAAATTGACCACTTGTTTTGAAATATAATTCACCAGTTACTTTACTTAATATTTTCCCTGTTGCATCACACACAACATATCCTTCATCTTTTAAAGAAGAACTTACAGATTTCGCAATATACATATCTGGTAATGAAGTTTTAGAATATACATTAAATTCATAACTTGATTGATCTTCCCCACTACTACTTTTTAAATGAGATAGAATTCCAATCGTATCATTTTGGATTGCCATTTCATCAAACACTTGGTTTCCATCATATGGATGATAAATCAATGCATCAGAAGAAATTTCAGTAACACTAGCGAAATCTGTATTCAAAACAACAGCTTTTTTATCTGTCTTTGTTCCATATACTTGCGACAAATAGTGATTTTCATTCGATACATACGCATATGTTGTAACGATACCTTCTTCATGAAATGTATCTGAAACTTTAGATGTCATTGTATATAATAAATTTCCATTATAATCATAAATAGATTGTACATCATTATTTTGAATCACAATTGCGTTATCTGTATAAGAATTATTACTAGAAGCATTCAAATATCCTGTTTGATTATACGTTAAAGCGACTTCTTTATCACCATCTCGAATTGTCATTTGAGAAAAAGGAGCTAAATTCTTTAATTCTGTTGCGTCTACTTGTGGTAATACATGCCATACATTAACAGTAGAATCATTTGTAGAAGTTACAGATTCATGATTCGTATTTTTTGTACATCCTACTTGTAATAGAATTGCGGAACAGATTCCTAACAATAAACTTTTTTTCATATAGTTAATATTATAATATATTAAAATGAAAATAGAAATGAATGGATACGAATATGAAAAATATTGTGCCTCCTGGTTAAAGAAACATGGATATCATAATATTCAAGTAACACAAGCTTCCAATGATCAAGGTATTGATATTCTTGCATACAAGAAAAGAAAACGTTATGGATTTCAATGTAAATATTATGAATCTCCTGTTGGAAACGACGCTGTGCAACAAGCTTTTACTGGTGCTGCTTACTATAATTGTGATATTGCAGCAGTCATAACAAACACCTCTTTTACACGTAGTGCGATTTCTTTAGCACAAGAAACAGATGTTTTATTGTTTGATTCTATTGTTCCTAATAAAGAGTCTTTTCTAAATCGATTATTTAATATTTACGCATGGTTTTTATTATGCATTAGTATTTGTCTTTTGATTTATGAATGTACCTTTCTTCAATATCATGACAGTACGATATTAGCTTCTTCTTTCTTATGCATTTCCTCTTTTATATATATTACAAATTCACACGCATCGATTCATTTAGCGATATCATTGATATCTTCTTTTATTTCTTTTCTTCTTTCTTTTCAATATACATACTTATCTTTTTCTCAGTATTTCACAATGTTAATTTTTCTCTTTCATATACTTACAGATATTCGATTTATGATTTTATGTATGCATCATAAGAAAGAATATCATTCTCAAGTACAACTACAAATGGATGACCAATTTCATCAATCAATTGATGAAAAAGGAATCAAATATGCGGAAAGATTAACAGATGAAACACATCATACAATTACCTATGTTGATCATGAAATTATTGAACAACAAATCAAATATCGTTTTCGATCTACAATCGATATTTCTAATGATTTTCCATTATTCGAATATTCATTCAACCAATATGCTTCCTACACAAATACAAATGAAGAATATACATTTGAGAAAATAACACCTAAAACATTTCAAATCATAGTAAAAGATTCACACAACAATAACAAATAAAGACTATAATATACATCGTATGACATTTATAAAAAAACATTTCAATCAAATCATATCGATTTTAATTGTATTATTGATTTCAATCTATTCTGTGATTCATAAAAGTATATTCTTACAATTTGTAGAGTATTCTTATTTATGGATTGCATCAGAAATAATATTATTAGTCATTATCTTAGTTATTTCATTCATCAAGAAAAAAGAGAATCTCATTTATTCCATTATTTTATTCTTTATCGCTCCATTATTAATGGAATGTGCCGTAGAAATGTTAAATGGAAATATGTTATGGGATATTGATATGTTTGGAAATGTAGTGATGAACTATCTCATTAACTTATTATTTTATATCCTTCTTTATTCTTTAACGGGCAGTTTTAAAGCATCTATTTGTATTTCATCTGTCTTTTTAGAAGTGTTTGGAATCGCTAATTATTACGTAAAACTATATAAAGGTGGTCCACTCCTCCCTTGGGATCTCAGTGCCATAACAACAGCCACAAATGTAGCGGGTACATTTTCCTTTAAAATAACAAAAGAATGTATTGTTTCTATCACAATTGTAATTTGTTTATGGAAGTTATCAAACTTCTGTATTAAAAACAGAAAGACAAAGTCATATCGCATTTCAAGAGGATTTGGAGCTGGTTTATTTGTGATTGTCTCTTGTTTATTTTATGGAACAGATTATGTTGCGACAGTCTTTAAAGCTACACCAGATTTTTTCAATCAAACACGTGGTTATGAGGCAAAAGGCGCAATCGCTGAATTTTTAGTGAATACAAGATATCTACATCTTTCCCAACCAGATGACTATGATTCTTCAACGTTAGAAAAGAACTTGAAAGATTCTACAGAAGACTCTCCTACGATATTAGAGACTGCTTTAAGCCATGAAAATAAAACATCCACTACAAGTTCAACTGTTACAAAACCAAATATCATTACAATCATGAATGAAAGCTTTTCTGATTTAAGTGTGATTGGAGATTTTGAAACAACAGTAGATTATTTACCATTCATCAGTTCTTTAAAAGATGAAGAAAATTGTATCAGTGGATATAGTTATGTTTCTACATTGGGAACAGGTACAAGTAATACAGAATATGAATTCTTAACTGGCAATACTATGGCATTTCTACCAATTGGTTCAAATGCATATCAGTTATATGCCAATCATACGATACCATCTCTTGTTTCTTCTTTAGAAGATCAAGGATATTCCTCTCAAGCATTTCATCCTTACTACAAAGAAAATTGGAATCGAGAGAATGTTTATGATTATATGGGATTTGATTCTTATACAGGTTATGGTGATTATAATGATTTCGATAAGATTCGTTTATTTGTATCTGATCAAAGTGATTTTGAACACGTAGAAGAATTATATGAAAATCGTGATACTTCTAAACCATTCTTCTTGTTTAATGTGACGATGCAAAACCATAGTTCTTATGATCAAGAAACAGGTTCCTGGTTTCCTCAAGTAAAACTCAAAAATATGGAAGGCACCTATCCTTTATGTGAACAATATCTTTCTTTAATCAAAGAAACAGATACTGCTTTCTCAAATCTGATTTCTTATTTTAAAAATGTAAAGGAACCAACAATCATTCTCATGTATGGTGATCATCAACCATATATTGAAGATGCTTTCTACGAAGAAGTCATGGGTAAAAAACTATCTGAATTAACAGATGAAGAACAACAAAAACGTTATATTACTCGATTTGTATTATGGGCAAACTATGATATTCCTGAAGGTTGGATTGATGAAATATCCGTCAACTATCTTTCAACACTACTATCACAAGTCGCAAATCTAGAACTAACAGATTATCAAAAGTATTTAAATACGTTATATACAAAGATGCCTGTGATTACGATGATGGGATGCAGAGATTGGAATGGTAATTACTTTACAGTTGATCAATCTACACAATATTCATCATTATTAAATATTTATGAACAAGCTTCTTATAACAATCTCATTGATTATAATAATATAATCAAACAATTATTCTATATAACCAAAAAGAAAGAATAGATACCAAAATAGTACCTATTCTTTTTCTATGATTTGTTTTACCCAATGGTCATTGATTTCTATGCATTGATCATTTTCTAATACATCTTTATATTTCTGTTGAATTTCATCAATGTATTCTTTTGAAACTGTACGTTTATCTTCTAACCCGTTTTCTGTATATACCAAGATAACAAAATCACCTTCTTCTGTATTAAATAATAATTCTGCATCTTTTCCTAACTCTTTTTTGATTTGATATTTCATCAGTTCTATCACACGATCATCTAATTTTGCGTAAGAAATAAGAGCTTTTTCTTGTACTTCATATACCTCTCTAACAAGTCTTACTTCGCATCTTGATAACCATTCAGATAATACTTTATCTAATTCATTATTCTTTCTTTTACCAGATAAAGCTTCTTTCATTTCAATGTAATCTTTATCACTATCTGCACATGCAATCAATAACTTATTCGCACCATCATGGTACATAAAAGAATACGTAACATAGTCTACAATCTTACATTTTGGACATACATATGTAAAATATGTATTTGATATTAATTTCTGAAATGCATTTGGATCTTTTGCGGTATCAATTAATGTATGCATTGTAAATGGAATATCTGTTCCACAATTTGGACACTTAATATTTGTTTGATAAACATTCATATCTTTCATCTTCAACACCTCAGAAACATTTTAACAAATTTGATTAATGATGAAAATGATACACCAAAAACGCAATCAACAATCCTGATACAAATACCCCACAATAAATGATCCATGGAAATGAATCGTTTATTTCTGTTTCACTTACATTTGTATCATCTTGATGAATCAAAGAACTCGTTACTTCTTTAGAATACTTTAATAAGATCGTAGGATTCTCAGAAGGAATTGAATCTGGTAATGTATATACAATATCTGTAAGATTGGATTGGTATCCATTTGGTGTCATTGTTTCATGTAATGTTACTTGTAAAGATGGTTTTAACCACTCTGCTTGATAAGATGTATTGGATTGCGAGATTGTATCTAAAACAGTTCCAGATGCATCTAATAATTCATATTCTGCGCCTTCTATCGCTTGTCCTTCTTCATCTACGATTTGAATATCTAATACAATTGGGATGTTATCTACTTCTTGTACAATTGACCATTCCCCCTCTTTCAATTGTACTTTTTGAATCGTTTGATTCTCATAACAACCATTCATAACTTCTAATTGTTTTAGATAATATGTTCCTGTACGCATCAACCATTCTATAGAACTTCCACTTTTCTTTGTTTCCATTCCATACATATCTTTACTGAGTTGTGTACATCTAGCGTCTTCATACAACGCAAATGTTCCTTGTCCCTTCACTTTGAAATCAATATATGGATCACATTCAAATACAATTGTTGTTTCATCATTAGAAGAAAATACTTTTTCTTTCTTTTCATAGGTATATAAACCATCGATATGTGAAATACGAATATTGTATTGATGATCTCGTTCTAATTTAGGTAATATTTCTTCTAGATTTTGATTCAGAAAAGATTCTATGACATTTCCAGCTTGATCTAGTAGTTGCATTTCTACATCATCTAATTGATTTCCTTTGATTGTTTTCACTTGAAGATTCAAAGATATTCCTTTTACTTGATAGGAAAAGAAATCATGTTGATGATCAATGACTACTTTTTTCACTTCATCATTCCATAGATAATGTGAGTCTAATTGTTCTAATTTTATGTAATAGATACCATTTCGAATAGAAGAACCTTGTAGTTGTGTTAATGTATTTCCATATACATCTTTTACTTGTTTTGTACAATTGATATCAGAATATATTCCAATACTTCCATTTACTAAGTCACCTTGTTCATCTACGATTTTTGTTTGAACAAATGTATATGGTATTTTATATCCTTGTATTTGAATTTCTTTTTGATGATTCGATATATCAAAAGATATATCATCCATCTTTACATACCCATTTGTTGTATCTACTTCTTTTAATGTATATGTGATTCCATCATGTAAAGCAGTTATTTGATAAGATGCATCATTCATTGTAAAAGATAATACTTCTGTTTGATCAGGATCATAGATTGCATATGTGTTCGATAAAACAGATTGATTTGTATCGATATCATTCACTTTAAAAGTGACAGTAAAAGGTTGATATAACACTTCTATGATTTGATTCTCGTTTTCTTCACTTGTATGAAATGTTAAAAAATCACATGCATAATATCCATTTGGATGTTCTAAATCTTTGAAAGAATATTCTGTATTTCGTTTTAAGAATATCTTTTCATTTGAAGAAACACTTTGATTACATTCATTGAGCCAAATAGAAGCTGAGATATCATCTTTTGTTTCTAGATCTTTCATAGAAAAAATAACAAAAACATGATTTTCATGAAGTGTTAATGTAGTTGTTTCTTGTTCCTTTACTTCTATCTTCAATAAATCTTTATTTCGATAATACGCATCTGAAATATCATATTGTTGTAAATAATAGATACCTTCTGTTA
Source organism: Lachnospiraceae bacterium (assembly GCA_963659075.1). GTDB lineage: Bacteria > Bacillota_I > Bacilli_A > Erysipelotrichales > Erysipelotrichaceae > Bulleidia. The sequence goes on from CAVKTV010000040.1 coordinate 10,489, forward strand.
CATCAAATTGAATCTTTCCATCTTGATTACTTTCTTGAATACAATCTTTGATAAGTTCTTTTCCTTGTTCATCTTGATACAAAGCATATTTCACATGTTCAATCGGTTTTTCACCTTCATCTAATACATGTAAAGATAATGAACCATACACTGTATGTTGAAAAGAAATCTTTGTATTGAAGGATGAATCATATTCATATGGAATAGAAATAGAGATTGTTTCAGAAGTAGTATAAGGTGCATTGTTTTGTTCTTCTAATGTATAACTTTTTCCCGCAACATAAACAATATCAGGTACTGTTTCCTGTTCTACTTTCCATTCATGGATTAGATTTCCTTGTTCATCTTTTAATTGAAATGAAGTAGGATACAAATCAGATTCATACTTCAATGTGATTGGATATGTAGGTAATGTAGTATGTTGTTTTAAAAGATGTACTTCACCATCCAAGTAATATCCATCTACTGTCTCTAATTGTTTGATGTAAACTACCTCTTCATCAAAAGATAGTTTTTGTGCATCTTGATCTTTCATTTCAAGAATATATGGTTGTTCATTCTCATCTAAGATTGGACTCTTACATTCTTCATCTTCATAAAATCCATATTTCATTCCTTCTATGGTAGTATCAATCGTATAAGACGTATCTTGAACTTCTGTCGGTAAAATCAAAGAGAGAAACGCAATCGGTACTAAAAACCATTTTTTCATGCAGTTTCCTCAAGTGTAGGATCCATTACATTTGTCGCAACGATACGATACGCTCTTTTATCTGTTCCATCAGCTCCCTTATACTTTTGGTATTGTAAAGTACCTACCAAAGAAATACGACTTTGTTGTTGAAAGTGTTCCTGAATAAATTCTGCAACTTCATTCCAAGCAATAACATTTAAAAAGTCAATCGCTTTAGATGGATCTGAACGATGTACAGCTACCGATAATCGCCCTAAAGTACCATCTGTTTGGGTCTTTAGAAATTTAGGTTCACTAACGATCGTTCCTGTAATTCTAATTTCATTTAAATCTTGCATAATATCCTCCTAGGCATTTTTCGCCTCTAATTTAATATTCACAAGATTTTTTCAAAATCCTCAAAAAAAAGAGAACAATTTTTCATTTTGTTCTCTTTTCTAGTTATTTATTTGCTTGTTCAGGAGCATTGATATCCAAATCAATATGGTTTGTACCATCAGCGTGTTCAAACGCAGCAAGCTCTGGATGTTCTCTCTTTTCCTTAGTGAAGTTTTCATAAGATGGTTTCTTATGTGTTTGACTATTCCAGATTTCATCCGCAACAGGAGCCCAAGCCTTTGCGTAATCTTCTGTCTTAGCACATAAATGTTCAACTTCTTCAGGAGATTCTTCATTTGTTTGATGAGCACCTGTCTTATGTACCATTTCTTTTAATAGTTGTGGATTTTCAAGCATTGGACATGGTCTTAAGTGGTTTCTATTAAATGGTTGTCCTTCATGATATGCCATAAACAATGGGGATTGTAACATTTCCAAGATGGAATGATCTTTGATATTACAATTAGAGAAATGGATAAATACGCATGGTTCCGCATCACCATTAGAATTGATATGGAAGTAGTTTCTACCACCTGCGATACATCCTCCAACAAATTCACCATCATTTTGGAAATCCATTGGGAAGAATTCAATATCACTTTCTTCCGTACGAATACTTCTGATTCTTTCAATCATATATTTTCTTTGTTCTAAAGTTGGCATCAAATCAACAACAGCGTTATTACCAACAGGCATCAAATGGAAATAGAATCCATAATGTGCACCCTTTTCACATAACATATGGAAGAAGTCATCGGAAGTAACAGCTTCTACATTTGCCTTTGTATAACAAATAGAAGTACCAAATACGATTCCATATTTCTTCAAAAGATCCATAGCCTTCATAACTGCAGCGTAATGACCTTCACCACGTCTCATATCATTTGTATCAGGTGTTCCTTCAATAGATAACATGAAGGATAAGTTACCTAACTTTTGAATCTTTTGACATAATTCTTCATCAATTAATGTAGAGTTTGAATATGCAACGAAGAAGCAATCATCATGTTTTTCACATAACTTTAATACTTCTTGTTTCTTGACCATTGGTTCACCACCAGTCAACATATACAAATGTGCACCTAATTCTTTACCTTGTGTAACGATCTTATCCATTTGTTCATATGTTAAAGAAGACTTTCTACCATATGTTCCACTCCAACAACCAACACAATGCATATTACAAGCCATTGTTGGATCAAATAAAATCAACCAAGGAATATTACAATTATATTTCTCACGGTTTTCACGAATCATCTTTGTACCCCTAAAGAAAGATTCATAACCTAGATTCAATAACATGATCTTAGCGTAATGTGGATCTGCATCATCAATGATGTGATTGATCATCTTCATCCATCTATGATTAGGGTCTGAAACATATTTTCTTACAGATGCAATCTTATCCTTTGCCTCAGGATAAAATTTTTCCGCAAGATCAACAATTTCTAAATAAATTTCAGTTCTTTCCTCATAACTATTTGCTTCATTTAGTTTCTTTAATAATCTATCCGCTAATGCAGAAACAGCAGCCCTTTCCGCAGCATGTTTTGCGTTTTCTAATACTGACATAAATTCCTCCTCTTAAATACACCACCATTTTAGCCGTATTTAAAGAAAAGAAAATATACAAAAATGAACATTCGTCATTTTTCTTTCTTGATTTTTTCAATTGTCATCTCATCAATTGCACTTCTAAGTTCTGTAAGATAAGGTGAGAATTGTACAATGTCTTTCCCATATGTCATTTGTAGATCATATTCTAAAGGCAACCATGTTTGA